>CANRAK010000051.1 GCA_947628575.1 uncultured Clostridia bacterium
ATCATTCTATCAAGTCCAGGAGCAGCACCAGCATGTGGTGGAGCACCGTATTTAAATGCGTTATATAATGCACCAAATTTGTTTTTAACTGTTTCTTCGCTATATCCAGCAATTTCAAAAGCTTTAGTCATAATTTCTGTATCATGATTTCTTACAGCTCCTGATGCCAACTCATATCCATTACATACCATATCATATTGATAAGCTAATATTTCTAAAGGATTTTTATTATTTAAAGCATCTAATCCACCTTGTGGCATAGAAAATGGATTGTGTCCAAAATCTATTTTGCCATCGTCAGTTTCTTCATAGAATGGAAAATCTACTATAAAGCAGAATTTATATAAATCTTCATCTATTAAATTTAGTCTCTTACCAAGTTCTATTCTAACATTACCAGCATCTTTACAAGCTTTCATGTATTCATCTGCAATAAAGAATATACCATAGTTATTTTTTGCACCTGTTTTTTCAAACATATTTTTTAATGTATCTTCAGATAAATATTTAGCTATTGGTCCTACAACACTTCCATCTTCATTTATTTTTATCCAAGCAAGACCAGCCATATCTAATTCAGATTTAGCAAAATCTGTCATTTCATCAAAAAATCTTCTAGTAACAGAACTAGAGTCTACAGCAATAGCTTTTACTGTTTTATTTTTAAAAGCATTAAATCCTGAATTTGCAAAACAGTCTGTTACATCTGTTAAAACTAATGGATTTCTTAAATCTGGTTTATCTGTACCATAAGTATCCATAGCTTCTTTAAATGGAATTTCAATAAATGAATCTTCAGATATTTTTGCATGTCCATGCACTTTAAATACATGAGCAGTTACTTCTCTTAAAACGTTTAATACATCTTCTTGAGTAGCAAAAGACATTTCAAAGTCTAGTTGATAAAATTCACCTGGACTTCTATCTGCTCTTGGATCCTCATCTCTAAAGCATGGTGCTATTTGATAATATTTATCAAAACCTGAAATCATAAGTAATTGTTTAAATTGTTGTGGTGCTTGTGGTAAAGCATAAAATTCACCTGGATGTAATCTAGATGGAATTAAATAATCTCTTGCTCCTTCTGGAGAAGATGAAGTTAGTATTGGTGTCTGTATCTCTATAAATCCCATACTATCCATTTTATCTCTTATTGTTTTTAATACTTTACTTCTAAATACAATTTTTTCATGAATAGATTCATTTCTTAAATCTAAAAATCTATATTGAAGTCTTAAATCTTCTTTTACTTCATGACTCTTTTCAACTTCAAAAGGCATTGGTAATAGTACATTGTTTTGTACTGTTATATTTTCAATTTTAACATCAATTTTTCCTGTTTCTAATTTATCATTTATATTTTCTTCAGGTCTTTTTACAACCATACCATCAACAGTTATAGATGCTTCAACATTTATATCTTTAATTTGTGCAAGTAAAGCTGGATCTTCTGTAGTTAGCTGTGTAATACCATAATGATCTCTTAAGTCTATAAATACACATCCTCCTAAATCTCTAATAGTTTTTACAAATCCTGATAATCTTACTGTTTTACCTTCATCTTTTTCTCTTAGTTCATTACATGTATGTGTTCTATACTCATTCATTTTTATCTCTCCTTAAATATTAATATAAACAATTTCCTGGTGTTCTTGGGAATGGAATTACATCACGTATATTTGACATTCCAGTCATATACATTACAAGTCTTTCAAATCCAAGACCAAATCCAGAGTGTACAACAGTACCATATCTTCTTGTATCTAAATACCAAGAATAATCATCTTCTTTTAAGTTTAGTTCATGCATTCTATTTATTAGCTTATCATAATCTTCTTCTCTTTGTGAACCGCCAATAATCTCACCAATACCTGGTACTAACATATCTACTGCTCTTACTGTTTTATTATCATCATTTAATTTCATATAGAATGCTTTTATATCTTTTGGATAATCAGTTACAAATACTGGTTTTTTAAATATTCTTTCTGTTAAATATCTTTCATGCTCAGTTTGTAAATCTGTTCCCCATTCAACTTTATATTCAAATTCATCATTATGTTCTTTTAGAAGTTCTACTGCTTCTGTATAGGTAATTTTCTTAAATTCAGAATTATATATATGATTTAATCTATTTATTAATTCTTTATCATAAAAATTATTAAAGAATTCAACTTCTTCTTTACAATCAGTTAATACTTTATTTATTATATATTTTATCATTGCCTCTGCAAGTTCCATATCTCCATCTAAATCGCAAAACGCCATTTCAGGTTCTACCATCCAAAACTCTGCAGCATGTCTTGCAGTATGTGAGTCTTCAGCTCTAAAAGTTGGTCCAAAAGTATAAACATTAGCAAATGCCATTGCCATACATTCAGCTGAAAGCTGTCCTGATACAGTAAGACTTGTTTTCTTACCAAAGAAGTCATTTGAATCATCTTCGTTTTTTGTATCACCAAGTGTAGTAACTCTAAACATTTCTCCAGCACCTTCACAATCAGATGATGTGATAATTGGTGTATTTACATATACAAAATCATTATTGTGGAAAAACTCATGTATAGCTTGTGCTATTACACTTCTAACTTTAAATACAGCTAAAAAAGTATTAGTTCTAGGTCTTAAATGTGCGACATCTCTTAAAAATTCCATTGAATGTCTTTTATTTTGTAAAGGATAATCTGGTGAAGATTTACCAGATATTTCAATCTTATTTGCTGTTATTTCATAAGGTTGTTTTGCTCCTTGTGTAACTTTAAGTTTACCATAGACTATAATACTTGATCCAATATTTAAATTTACAATATCATTATAATTATCTAAGCTATCTTCCAAAACTACTTGTACTGGCTTAAAATAACTTCCATCATTAAGTTCTATAAATGCTATTTTTTTAGAATTTCTTAAATTTCTTACCCATCCAGCAATTTCAATTTCTTTTCCGTCCATTTCATTATAATTATCATGTATAAAAGAAATTTTTACTCTTTCTTTAAATTTGTTCATAAAATTACCCCTTTTTACGTACATTCAACGCTAAAATTATAACATAAAATTAATTCTTATGCAATGAAAAATTCCATAATCTAGCAACAAAATAACGTTTTTTTAGAAAAAAAACATAGGCTATTTCTAACCTATGTATTTTTTATTATTTTCTTAAATTTAATTTAGAAATGATATCTCTATATCTTTCTACATCTTTACTTTCAAGATATCTTAAAAGTCTTTTTCTTTTACCAACCATTATTAAAAGACCACGTCTAGAATGATTATCTTTTTTGTGAACTTTTAAATGCTCTGTAAGTTCATTGATTCTTTCTGTTAAAAGTGCAATTTGTACTTCTGCAGAACCAGTGTCTTTTTCTTTTCTAGCATAAGTTGTTAAAATTTCAGATTTTCTTTCTTTAGTCATTTTTTATCCTCCTTCTCTACTTGCCTACAGCTAAGATACACGAGGTTTTAATGTAATATCTGAGCAATAGGTGATATATAACAAATTACTAAGTAATTTATTAACTATATTTGATTTAATACATTCCATGGGTTTATAGAAACACCATTTACTTTAACTTCAAAGTGTACGTGTGGTCCAGTTGTATTACCAGTATTACCACTTGAAGCTATTAATTGACCAGCAACAACAGTTTCACCTACAGCAACATGTAGCTGACTGTTATGTGCATATATTGTTTGCATACCATTTCCATGATTTATTTTTACGCAGTTACCATAACCAGAACTATCCCATCCAGAAAATACAACTGTACCATCTGTAAAGGCATATACTGGTGTACCAATAGACGCTTGTAAATCTACACCATTATGTCCCCAATAGCCCCAATAGTCACAGTTTACTGTTCTACTAACAGTAGGCCATGCTAAATTTCCATTTAGTGTAGGAACTACAGTTCCCATACCATATGCAGGAACATAAGATGACTGTGGAGCTTGCTGTGAAGTTTCTTCTGGAATATCCACAGGTTTATTTCTAGCAACAATATCTGCAAGAATATCATCTGCTCTGTCTGTTGAAGTTAAATTATCTAGATCAGATACTTTTTCAACATTTACACTTGCATTTATATCTGAAACTTCTGATCTTAGTTTATTTACGTAATCATTAGCTTGATTTTCTGCTGTAAATGTCATTTGTTGTTCACCATCTAATACAACTTCATAAACTGTAAATTCAGTTTGCATTTCTGCTCTTAAATTTGTATATACATTTTGTTGTCTAAGTAAAGAGTCTCTAATATAGCTTTTTTCAAATGTAGGTTCACTCTCTAAATAAACTTTAACATTTTCATCAATACTTTGTTTTTCAGTCACTAAATCATTATATATCTCGTCAAATTGTTGTTCATCAGAGAAATATCCAACGAACTTACCATTAATATATGTTTTAACAACTGGTTTGTATGTATTAAGTATAGTTAAATATACAGCTGTAAAAACAACTAGTAAAGATATAACTGTAAATAATACGAATCTTAGTGTACTGAGCACACCTTTCTTTCCCATAATTAAATTTTGCACCTTCCTTTTATTACTAGGCTACAAGTATTATTATACCATTTTAGCCTATTTTTGTCAAATTTGCACTAATTTCATTTGTTCCAGAAGCAGATATATTCTAGCATAGTATTTTATCTTTGTCAAGTTTTTATTCTTTTGCGATAATGTAACATTGTGTTATATTTTTATAATATAACTATTACATTATATTCAAAAGCCTAATTTTTAGTATATAATCTTATGTAAATATCTTGTGTTTTGTGAATATTTATTGTATAATTATGGCAGAACTGTTATGATTTTAATCATAACCGAAGGAGGGATATTTATGTTACCTATGTGGGCGTTGTGGCTAATTGCAAGTGGAGTATTCTTCTTGGGAGAAATTTTTACAATTTCATTCTTGCTTTTCTGGCCTGGTGTAGGAGCTTTCCTTGCTTTTTTAACTAGTCTTTTATTACCGGAAAATATACTACTTCAAGTTATTGTTTTTGCAATATCATCTATTTTACTAATTTTATTTACTAAACCATTAGTTAATAAGATATTTAGAAACAAAGATGATACTACAATGAATAATAGTGCTATTATTGGTAAAAAAGGTATTGTTATTAAGAGTATCGATAATGATAATCCTATTGGTCAAGTAAAAATTAATGGTGAACTTTGGTCTGCTATTAAAGATGAAAAAGCAAAACCTATCAATGCTGGAGAAAGTGTTATAATCGAAAAGATTGATGGGGTAAAATTATTAGTTAGAAAACCATAATTTAAGGAGGTACAATATGGGAATTTTTATATTTATACTTTTACTAGTTTTCTGCCTTGTAGTAGCAGGTGCTTCTATAAAGGTTGTAAAACAATCTGAGGTAAAAATTATCGAACGTTTCGGTAAGTATAGCTTCACTGCAGAAGCTGGTCTTAACATCATTCTACCATTTGTAGATAAAGTTAGAGCTGTTGTTAGTTTAAAACAACAAACTATGGATGTTACACCACAAAGTGTTATCACTAAAGATAACGTAACAATTACAATAGATACAGTTGTATTCTATCAAATAATGGATCCTGTTAAAGCTGTATACGAAATTGAAAGTTTACAAAAAGGTATCGCATACATTGCTATTACAACTATTCGTGATATAGTTGGTAAAATGGATCTTGATGCTACATTCTCATCTAGAGATGCAATCAATACTCAATTAAGAGATGTACTTGATGAAGCTACAGATAAATGGGGTTGTAAAGTTGATAGAGTTGAAATAAAAGATATTAAACCACCTGCAGACATTAGAGATGCGATGGAAAAACAAATGAACGCTGAAAGAAATAAAAGAGCAATTATCCTTGAAGCTGAAGGTAAACGTCAAGCAGATATAACTTTAGCTGAAGGTACTAAACAATCTACAATTCTTAACGCAGAAGCTGAAAGAGAATCTAGTATAAGAAGAGCTCAAGGTATTAGAGAATCTAGAATTCTTGAAGCTGAAGGTAATGCTGAAGCAATTAAAAAAGTTGCTGAAGCTAAAGCTGCTGAAATTCAAATGGTTTATGGTGCTATTATGGATTCTAAGCCAGATGACAAATTAGTTGCTATTAAATCTTTAGAAGCTTTAGAAAAAGTTTCAAATGGTACTGCAAACAAAGTATTTATTCCATTTGATGCTACAAAAGCTATGGGTGCATTAGGAGCTTTAACTGAAATAAAAGATAAAAAATAGTATAAAATAGTACAAAAAAATAATATAAAAAGAAGTATGAATTTACCATACTTCTTTTTTCATTTTTACTTTTTATTTTATCTTTACATTTTCTTTTCCAAAGGCAAGTTCTAACTTTTCACGTACTATGTCATTATCTGAAAGGAAGTTAGTTTTATTTAATAGCCTCATTTTATTAGTTCCATCATAAAAAATATATACTTCACATTCTCCAGGTAGCTCTTTACTTAAGTCTTTAATATATCCTATTACTCTATCTTCTAAATCTAGTTTATCCTTTGGAATTCTAATATATATCTTCTTATTTTCTTTTTTTACAATAGTACTAGCTATATTATTCTTATCTAGTATTGTAATATTTGAAGCAAGTATCTTTGTTTTTTCATCCTCTTTTACACTTACTTTACCAACAACTTTTATTATAGCTTCATCTTCTAATATTCTTTCATACTTTTCATATACATTTGGAAAAAGTACTAATTCAACACTACCATATAAATCTTCAAGTGTTGCAAACATCATATTTCTACCAGACTTTGTCATTAATATTTTTCCTTTTTTAAATATACCACACATTGTAACTACTTTACCATCATAATCCACTTTATCCTCTACTTCTTCATCTTCCTGTTCATCGTTTGCTATATCTACAGTAGTTACAGTGGAATTATTCTTAATATATTCTTTATATTCATCTAGTGGATGTCCAGATATATAAAGTCCTAGCATTTCTTTTTCCATTTCAAGCAAATCTCTCTTTGATGGTATTCTTCCACTTTTTTCTATCTTAATGCTATTACTATCTCCCTCTATTTCCCCAAAGAAATTCATCTGATTTATATAATTTGTTTTTCTTGTATGATTAACACCATCTAGTATAGACTCAAAATTATCTAGTAAATCATATCTATTATATTCAGTTTCAATTTCATCAAAACAACCAGCTTTAATTAGGCTTTCTACACATTTTTTATTAACTGTATCAGAAGATAAACGTTCACAAAAGTCTATAAAACTTCTATATTTACCATTTAATTTTCTTTCTTTTATTATATCTTCTATTGCACTCTGACCAACATTTTTAATAGAATTTAATGCAAATCTTATTTTATTATTTATAACTGCAAATCTAGAATAACTCTCATTTATATCTGGTCTTAATATATCTATTCCTAGCTCTTTACATTCATTGATGTATATTGGTATTTTATTTTGATTTCCTATAAAAGAATTCATAAATGCTGCCATAAACTCATGAGGATAATGGCATTTTAAATATGCTGTTTGATATGCTACTACTGCATAAGCTGCAGCATGTGATTTATTAAAAGCATATTTTGCAAATTCAGCCATTTCATCAAAAATTTTATTTGCACTTTTTTCATCTATACCATTATTTTTTGCACCATTTACAAATACTTCTCTTTCCTTATTCATTACATCAATTTTCTTTTTACCCATTGCTCTTCTTACGATGTCGGCTCTACCAAGGCTATATCCAGCTAAATCTCTAAATATTTGCATTACTTGTTCCTGATATACCATACAACCATAAGTAGGTCTTAAAATGTCTTTTAAAGACTCGTGAGTATACTCTATATGCTCTTTATCATTTTTATTTTTAATATATCTTGGTATTTGATCCATAGGTCCTGGTCTATATAACGATATCATAACTATAATGTCTTCTATGCTATCAGGCTCCATCTTCATAATCATTTTTCTAAATCCTGGGCTCTCCATCTGGAATACCCCTAGAGTTTTCCCCATTGTCAACATCTTATATGTTTCTTTATCATCATAATTTCCAAAGTCTACATCTATGCCTCTTATCTTTTTAATTAGCTTTTTAGTATCATCTATTACTGTTAATGTTCTAAGCCCTAAAAAGTCCATTTTTAGCAGTCCTAGTTCTTCTAAAGTTGTCATTGTGTATTGTGTTGAAATTTGTCCTTCATTTTCATATAACGGTACATAATTTACAACAGGTTCTTTAGTTATTACTACTCCACAAGCATGAGTAGAAGCCTGTCTTGCAAGACCTTCTATTTTCTTAGATAAATCTATTATTCTTTTTGTTTCTATATCTTCATCATATAATTTTTTTAAGTCTGAATTTTCAGCAAGGGCCTGGTCTATAGTAATTTTTATATTATGTGGCACCATCTTAGCTATCATATCCGCCTTTTGGTATGGTGTATCTAAAACTCGTGCAACATCTCTTATAGCGGCACGTGCTGCCATTGTTCCAAATGTTATTATCTGTGCTACATGATCTTTTCCATACTTATTTGAAACATAGTCTATTACTTCTTGTCTTCTTTCGTAGCAAAAATCTACGTCAAAATCTGGCATACTAACTCTTTCTGGATTTAAAAATCTTTCAAATATTAAGTTAAATTTTAATGGGTCAATATCTGTTATTCCAATTAAATATGCGGCAAGTGAACCTGCTCCACTACCACGTCCTGGTCCTACAGGTATTCCTTGTGATTTTGCATAATTAATAAAATCAGCAACTATAAGGAAATAATCTATATACCCCATTTTATCTATTACTTCTATTTCATAGTCTAGTCTTTCTTTAACTTTAGAAAATTCTTCTTCTTTATATTTTTTTGGTATTGACTCATAGCATTTATT
>CANRAK010000052.1 GCA_947628575.1 uncultured Clostridia bacterium
GTATTACATATAATCCTATTTTAGATGAATCTTTAGATATTCTTGCTTCTTTAGCAGAAGATGCGTTATTTATTTCCTTATCTAGCTCTATTCCTAGACATTCCATATCTGATACAATTCTTTCTCTTTCATCTGCATTATTTTCGCCAATTCCGCCTGTAAATACAATAGCATCTACTCTATTAAGTTCAGCTATATATGAACCGATATATTTCTTAACTCTATTTGTTTGTATTTTTCTAGCAAGTTTTGCTTGTTCATTTCCATCTTTTTCTGCCTGCATCATTTGACGTTGGTCGCCAATTCCACAAATACCAAGTCTACCAGATTTTTTATTTAGTACATTTTCTACTTCTTCTATAGATAAGTTTTCATCTTTCATTAGACGTGTTACTATAGATGGGTCTAAATCTCCACATCTTGTTTCCATTACAAGTCCTTCAAGTGGAGTAAATCCCATAGAAGTATCATAAGACTTACCATTTTTAATAGCACAAATTGAAGCTCCTCCACCTAAGTGACAGACTATAGCATTTATATCTTCTTTTTTCTTTGCAAGTAGTTCTTCTAGCCTACCTAGAACATATTGGTAAGATGTTCCATGAAATCCATATCTTCTTATTTTATTATTTGTATAATATTTATAATCTATAGCATATAAGTAGTTATATACTGGCATTGTTTGATGGAAAGCAGTATCAAAAACAGCAACATTTTTCTTATTTGGTGCAATTTCCATCATTGCTTTAATACCCATTAAACATCCTGGATTATGTAATGGTGCAAGGTCTACTAGTTCTTCAACAGTCTTTACAACTTCATCAGTTATTAAGACTGAAGAACTAAATTTTTCACCACCATGAACTACACGATGTCCAATAGCATATATCTCATCTATAGACTCTATTACGCCATGCTCTTTATCCATAAGTGTATTAAGTAATACTTCCATTCCTTCTTTATGTGTTGGCATAGGAACTTCTTCATTCATACTAAAATTATCTCTAACATTATTATATATAATATTAGACTCCTTATATCCCACCATATCACATCTGCCTTTTGCAATAACCTCATTATTATTTTCAAAATCTATTAATTGAAATTTTATTGTTGAGCTACCACAATTAATAACTAAAATCTTCATTTAAAAATACCCCCTTCTATTATATATTATCTTAATTATTAATATTACCATTATTTGCTTGTAAGCAAGTAACAACAATAGTTCCTACTATATCATCTACACTGCTACCTCTAGATAAGTCATTTACAGGACTATTTAATCCTTGTGTTACTGGTCCAATAGCAAGTGTATCACCAAATCTTTGTGCCATTTTATACCCAATATTTCCAGCTTCTAAATTTGGGAAAATAAGTACATTTGCTTTTCCTGCCACTTCACTATCAGGTGCTTTTAACTTTGCTACCTCTGGAATTAGTGCAGCATCAAGCTGAAATTCACCATCAACTTTAAAATCTACATTTCTTTCTTTAAGAAGTGTTAATACTTCATGTAATTTATCTATTGCCTCATGTTTTGCACTTCCTTTAGTAGAGTATGAAAGTAACGCTATTATTGGTTCCTGTTCTGTAAGACTTCTAAAGCTTTGTGCAGACTCAATTACTATATCTACAAGTTGTTCTACTGTTGGAAACTCAATAAGCCCACAGTCTGAGAACAACATTACTCCATTTGTACCAAGTTCTTTTTTTGGTGTTTCCATTAAGAAGAAAGATGAAACACTATGTACATTAGGTTGTGCCTTAATTATTTGAAGTGCTGGTCTTAATGTATCTGATGTAGAGTGAATTGCACCACTTACAACTCCATCTGCATCCTTTGCTTTAACCATCATTGTTGCAAAATATACTTTATCTTCATTTAATTTTATAGCATCTTCTAATGTAATTCCTTTATGTTTTCTTAACTCATATAATAAATTATCATAATCACTCTTTTTATCTGATGTCATATTATCTACAATTTCAATATCATTATATGATATATTTATTCCTTCTGCTTTACATTTTTCTTCTATTTCTTGTTTATTACCAATAAGTATTATTTTAGCTAAATTATGCTCTACTACTATTTGAGCAGCTTTTAAAATTCTTATATCTTCTGCTTCAGGTAGTACTATAGTCTTCTTTTCATACTGGTTTACTTCCTGCATCATTTTAGCTATTATACCATCATATTTCATATTCTTCCCCCTATTTTGCTAATTTACCAATTTCATTTATATTAGTAAATATATTCATATAATTTAAATCATTAAAACCATATATATCTTTTTGATATACTAGATTTATATTTCTTGCATATATTCCTATACATGATACTTGCTCAGATAGTACATATAACAAGTTTTGTACATTTTTTTCTAAATCTTGACTATTGCTATTTTCTACTTGAGTAAAGGCCTGAGTAGTTGTATCATTTATATCTACATAATTTCTTAAAAATCTAATATCTGGTGTTTCATTTAGATATACTGTTGCAAGTACTAAATCATAATCTCCTGCATCTATTCTTTGCTGTATTACATCACTTGGTAAAGATTCAATTTGTATATCTATACCTACATTTAATGCCATGTTTTTTATATTATTTGCAACATTTTGCTTATTAGTATCACCTTCATTTACAAGTAATCTTAAGCTTGCAGTTATATAGCCACTTTCCTCATATTTACCAAAAATACCATTTTGATTTTGTCGCCATCCATTAGACTCCATTATATTTTTTGAGCCTACAATATCATATTTGTATTTTATACTAGAGTATAAATATGGAAGGTCAATAATCTCAATAAAGTTATTGTCACTGTTTTTAACAATATCATCTCTATCTAAAGAATACATTAAAGCTTTTCTTACTTCATCTCTTATGAACAGATTTGAGTTTTTGTTTCCAAATATAAATAGAGTTTCACCATCTTTATATTTTTTTACATTATAATCTTTCTTACCAATAAGTTGCATATCATTATTTGATGTTGCAAAGAATACATCTATTTTATTATCTATAAAATCATTTACAATTTCTTGTATATTTCCATAGTTATTTAAAGTTATACTAGCTAAATTTAAGTTTTCATTTTTTTGTGTTCTTGTAAATATACAATTATCATTTTCGTTTGTATAATTATATCCACCATTTATCTGGTTTTCATTATCTATAAGTGGAAAATCTAGATAGTATATAAAATATGGATTATCTTCTTTTAAAGTTATTTTAAATTTACCTTTAGTTTCTGTTTCTTCAATAGACTGAATGCTACTTAGCCTACTATAATACATATTTGAAGTACCTGCTTCAAGTATTTTATTTACAGAAAATCTTACATCTTCTATATCTAATTTATATTCATTATTTAAAGTTATATCATATTCTTTATTTGATATTTTTTCTATCTCTCTTGCTACTTGATATTTTATCTCATAATTACTACCTACTGTTACTAAACTATAAGTAGTAGCCTTATATATATCATTTAATATTAAATTTGTAGATGTGTATATATTTTTATCTTCTAAGGACATAAGTCCTACTTTTAATTCATAATTATTTTCTAAGTTAACTTTTTCTTCTTTATTTTCACTACTGTTAAATACATTTACAGCTATCATTTTATCTATATTCATTACTTTAGCACTGATATATACAATAAGCACTAAGAGTAACACGCAACACGAAATCACAAAAGATTTAGGTATATATATTTTTTGCTTTGGTTCTTTTATAACTGTTCTTTGCGGTCTGGAATATAACAGCATTTCTCGTTCTAGCTTTCTTTCACGTTGCTTTTTAATTCTAAGATTTGTTATAAAAGAATTATTATCACTTGTAGAAGAATGGCTATTTGATTTTTTATAGCTTCTACTATTAGATTTTAGCTCATCCTTTGCTTTTTTTCTTTTTTTATCTAACTGCGTTTTTGTTATTGTCTTATATCTACGTGAATCTATAATTTTAGCACTCAAATACAAACACCTACTTTTCTTATAGTATTAGTAATATCAGTGAAAATTATATCATAAAAAAGCTCAAAAAGATAGTTTTTTATCCTTTTGAGTTTATATTTTTTTATATATTATTTTTAAACTTTAGGTTCTACAACAAATTTGATACCTGTTTTATCCTCATTATCAATTGTAACCTCTGTAAATGCTGGTGAACATACAAGTTCAACTCCAGTTGGTGCAACAAATCCTCTTGCGATTGCTACTGCCTTTACTGCTTGATTTATAGCCCCTGCTCCAATTGCTTGCATTTCTGCTCTTCCGTTTTCTTTAACAAGTCCTGCAATAGCACCTGCTACAGAATTAGGGCTAGATTTTGCTGAAATTTTTAATATATCCATTTTCTACCTCCTATGATTTTATCTTTTGCTAATTGAATTGCTTCAATTATCTTGATTATATATAACAAGTATAAAAAAAGCAATACATTTCTTATTTTTTAACAAAAATATAATGTAAATTTATATTATTGTAATATTACTTTATTTTAATGTATTGCTAAAAGTATATAATTATAGTATAATTAATATACATAATATAGTACGTAACATATTTAAAATTAAAGGAGTGATTAATTTATGTTTGACTTCATTTTCGGTAATTCATATATAGTTATACGTAATAAAGGGAAACTATATCTAACCGAAAGTTATAGTGAATTAGTATCTAAAATTAATGACAGTAATTCTACTATTGAAGTTAGAGTCTTAGATCCATTTACAGGATTTTTTGATGATGTACGTGTTATTAATAAATCAGATATTATATCTTATGGAAGTAACTAATAAAGACGCCTCTGTTGAGACGTCTTTATTATATTTAATTTTATTAATTTATTAATTTTAAATTAATTTTTTCTTTACTTTATTTTATATTTCATTTTCTTCTTTTCTTAGAAGATTAATTACACAGTATCCAAATATAGTAATCACACTAATTATTAATACTATCTGTGCATCACCACTTATTTTTCCACCTGTTACAGGTATTTTTTCTTCTTTATTATATACTACAGCTTCAACTAAATCATTTTGTGAATCTATTTTAAATTCATGCTCTGTTTTATCCATAATATATCCTTGTGGTGCTTCTACTTCTTTGAAATAATAAGTACCATATGGTAAGTTTTCTTTAACTGCTACACCATTTTCATCTGTAACAATTGTATCAATTACATTTCTTTGCTCATCTAAAATATCAAATTTTACATTTGCTAAAGTTTCATTTTTACCTTCTACTAATTTAGTAATTTGTAATTTACCTTTTACATAGTAGTTTACCATATTTTCAATTACATTTTGTCCATCATATTCTATTTCAAATTCATATAATGTACTATCTACTATTATTCCTTCTGGTGCTTCTATTTCTTGATAGTAGTATTTTCCTTTTTCTAATTCTTTAGACTCTGCTATTCCCTCTGCATTTGTTACTATTGTATCTACTATGTTTTTATCCATATCTAAGATATTAAATTTAACTCCTGCTAGTGGTTTGTTATTTTCGTCTACTTTTATTATTTTTAGTTTTCCTTCTTTTAGTTCGTTTACAACTTTTTTAGTTATAACTTGATTATTTTCTGTTAATGAAAATTCATGTTTTTCTGTATCCATTACAACATTATCTGGTGCTTCAACTTCTTGATAATAGTATGTTCCAAGTGGTAATTTTTTACTTTCTGCTACACCATTTTTATCTGTAACTATTGTATCTACTACTTTATTTTCACTATCTAGTATTTCGAATTTTACATTAGCAAGTGTATTATTTTTACTATCATATTTTACTATTTTTAAGCTTCCTTTTGCATAGTAATTTACCATGTTTTTAATTACATTTTGTCCGTCTGATACTATCTCAAACTCATATAATGTGCTGTCTACTACTATTCCTTCTGGTGCTTCTATTTCTTGATAGTAATATTTTCCTTTTTCTAATTCTTTAGACTCTGCTATTCCTTCTGCATTTGTTACTATTGTATCTACTATGTTTTTATCCATATCTAAGATATTAAATTTAACTCCTGCAAGTGGTTTGTTATTTTCGTCTACTTTTATTATTTTTAATTTTCCTTCTTTTATCTTGTTAATAACTTCTACTTTAATTACTTCTTCATTTTCAGAAACATTAAATTCATGTAGTTCAGTGTCCATTACAACATTATCTGGTGCACTTATTTCACGATAGAAATATCTTCCTAGTAGTAATCCGTCTAATCTTGCAACACCATCTTTATTTGTTGTTATAACTGCTACTACTTCTTTTGCTTCATTAAGTATTTCAAATTTTACGTTTTCTAGTAATCTTCCTGTGTTATCTTTTTTAGTTATTACTATACTTCCTCTAGCAAAATTATTTTTAATATTTTTAATTACATTTTGTCCATCATACTCTATTGTAAACTCATATATAGTATCATCTACTACAATTCCTTTTGGAGCTTCTACTTCTTGGAAGTAGTAAGTTCCTTTTTCTAATTCTTTAGATTCTGCTATACCTTCACTATTTGTTGTCATAGTATCAATAACAGTTTTATTTTTATCTAATATGTTAAATTTTACTCCTGCAAGAGGTTTGTTATTTTCATCTACTTTTATTATTTTTAATTTTCCGTGTATAAACTTATTAACTACATTTTTTACTATAGTTTGATTATTTTCTGTTAAAGTAAAGCTATGAAGTTCTTCATCTATTTTTACGTTTTCTGGAGCTTCTATTTCTTGATAGTAGTATGTTCCAAGTGGTAGCATTTTACTTTCTGCTACACCATCTTTATCTGTTATAATTGTATCTACAACTTTTTTATCTTTATCTAAAATGTTAAATTTTACTCCTGATAAATACTCTAAATTACCATCATATTTTATAATTTTTAATTTACCTTTAGCATGATTATTTACAACTGTTTTTTCAATTACTTGATCCATAGTTGTAATATTAAATTCATGTTCAGATTTATCTATAATATATCCATTTGGCACATCAACTTCTTGATAGTAATATGTTCCTTTTAATAGGTCTTTTGTAGTTGCTATACCGCTATTATCTGTAACAACTGTATCCACAACTTTTTTATCTTTATCTAAGATATTAAATTTAACTCCTGCTAGTGGTTTACTATTTTCATCCACTTTTACTATTTTTAATTTACCTTTTATATGTTCATTTACTACTTCTTTTACAATAGTTTGTCCATCATTTTCTAAAGTAAATTCATATCTATTATTATCTATTTGGTATTCTTCTGGTACTTCAACTTCTTGATAATAATATTTTCCAAGAGGAAGATTTTTTACTCCTGCTGTACCTTTAGAATCAGTTACTAATTCATGTACAAAATTTCCTTCTGAATCATAAATATTAAATTTCGCACCTTGAATTGGTTTTTCATTTTCATCTTTCTTTATAATTATTACTTTTCCTTTGTAATCTGTTTTTTCATTTACTACTTTAACTACAATTTTTTCATTTGCTTTTACTGTAACACTAGTTCTAGCATTTTTTATTATATAACCGTTTGGAGCTTCTTCTTCAACAAGAATATATTTTCCTTCTGGTACATTTCCTAGTATTATTTTTCCATCTGTTCCAGTCTTATGTGATGGTACTACTACTGTTCCATCTTCTTTTTCAAGTCTAAATGTTGCTCCTGGTACTGGATTATCATTTTGGTCTACTTTAAGAAGTTCTATTTCTCCATATATATCATTATTTATCCAGTTTACAGTTGTTTCTCCTAAAGCATTTTGTACATCTGTATCTAATATTACATAGTCTTGTGCACTTGAATCAGAAGATGAATAAATAGAACCAACTTTTCTATCTATTTCTGCAAAAAATTTCACTTTAAATTTTTTACTTTTTTCTTTTGAGTTAAGTCTTACATAAACATTATCTCCATTTGAAATAGTTCCTTTTGGATTACCATTTTCATCTGAGATAATTGCTGAAGATGGTGCACCCTCTAAAGAAGCAGTTATTGTTCTTACTGAGGCCATATCACTAATACCTGAAATGCTTAAGTTGTATGGTCCTATTACTACATTATCCCCTATATCTCTAGTTTGTAAATTATTATTTACAATGTTAAAAACAGGATTATGTGAGTAAGGATTTGCATTTGCTATAGCAATTAGCTTTTGTGCTCCTGCTACTGCTCTTTGGTAAAATCCTTCTTTTCCTCTTACTGGTGTTATATAATCCACTCTAAATTGGAATGAAGATTTTTTAGCTTCTTGTGTTCTATCTAGTACCTCCCATAATGCCATTTGTGTTGCCACATAAGCTTCTTCATTTGTAGTACAACCAAGTGCAGCTGGTGATATATTTGGATATCCATTTATTAATATAGCTAGTCCTCTATCAGATAAAGGTCTGCTATATCTCATTGTTCCACTTGGTGCATGATATGCATAGTCTACACAATAAGCAGTTATTCCACCTAATGTAGTATTGCTATACCAAACATTTCTGCCATTGTAAGTGTCATATCCTACACTTACAGCCCCTGGTGAATAAAAATTTAATTCTTGAGCTGTTGCTTTAACAGCTAATGGGCTAACTTCTAATGTAAGTATAGCTACTATTAATATAATGCTAATAATTTTAAGTTTTAATTTTTTTATATTTTTCATAAAAT
>CANRAK010000053.1 GCA_947628575.1 uncultured Clostridia bacterium
TAGAAATTTGTCTTTTCTAGGATACTATTTTTTATTTTAATTTCATAGATACTATCTTTGAAATACCATATTCTTGCATTGTAACACCATATACTGATGAGGCAACTTCCATTGTACCTTTTCTATGAGTAATTACAATAAATTGATTCTTTTTAGAGTAGTCTTTAATATATTCAGCAAATCTATGTACATTAACATCATCAAGTGCTGCTTCTATTTCATCAAGTATGCAAAATGGTGGTGATTTTATTTGAAGTATTGCAAACAATAATGCTGTTGCAGTAAGTGCTCTTTCTCCACCAGATAGCAATGACATACTTTGTAGTTTCTTTCCTGGAGGCTGTACTTCAATTTCAATTCCACTATTTAATACATCGTTCTCATCTGATAATTTAAGTTCTGCTTTTCCTCCTCCAAATAACTCTTTAAAAGTACTATCAAAGTTTTCTGTTATAACTTTAAAGTTCTTAGTGAATTGTTGTTTCATTATACTAATCATATTAGCTATAAGATTTTCTAGTTTTTTCTTTGTTTCTTCTAAATCACTCTTTTGGCCATTAATAAAGTCATAACGTTCTTTAGTTTTTTGATATTCTTCAATAGAACTAATATTTACTTCACCTAAATCTTTTATTTCTTTTCTTATTTTATTTGCTTCTCTTTCTACTTGCTTAATATTAATTTGTTCATCCTCTTTAATTAATTCTTTTGAACTAGATATTGTAAGTTCATACTCATCCCACATTTTATTTTTCAAATTAGTTAGTTCTATTTCATATTTTATCTTTTTGCCCTCTACTTTTGCTTTTTCATCTTTTAGTGAATTTAATGTGTTTAAAGTTGCAACTATACTTGTATCTATTTGCTCCATATTTCTCTCATATTCGTCTTTTTCATTCTTAAGGCTATCTGTATTAGTCTGATATTCATCTTTAGTTTTTGAGCTATTTTCGATTAATTCTTTAGTTTTTACAATTTCATCTTGTAATTCTTTATTCTTTTCTTCTATAGATACAATTTCTTGCTTTTTCTTTTCAATACCTGTTGTAAAGTTTTCTATATCATTTTCTAGTTTTTCTTTCATTTCATCAATTGAAGATACTGTTTCATCAAAAGAAGATAAAGATACCTTTAAGTTTATAACATCCTCATTTAATATATCTATCTCTTTTTGCTTTTCTCTATTAAATCTAGTATATTCATCTATATCTTCTTGTTTTTTAGAATTTTCAATGTCTATATTAAATATAGTCTGTTCGTTACTTTCTATATTATTTTTCATTTCTGCTATTTTACTCTTTATATTTTCTACATCTGTTGCATAATTTAATTTTTGTTGCTCTATTTTCTCCATTTCTTTTTTAGTATTTTCTCTTTTTTCAGTTAAAGTAGCAACTTCAATTACTAATTCTTCTTTTCTAGGAAGTATTTTATCATAATCCTGTTTAATAACATCTTTTTTTGCTAGTAAATCATCTATTTGCTTTTTACTCTTTTCCAAATCTTCTTCTTTCTTACTAATTATATTTTTTAGTTCTGCTATCTTTTCTTTTCTACCAATAACACCACTTGTTTTACTTGTAGTTTTACCACCAGTTATACTACCTGTTGGAGATAATAATTCTCCAGATATAGTAACAATCTTTAATGTATTTTTTATTTTTTTAGATAAACTGATAGCATTATCTATATTATCTACAACAACAGTATTTGCAAGTGCAAGTTTTATTGCCTTTTCATATTTACTATTGCAAGATACAAGTTTAGATGCTATTCCTACTACACCATCATATTTTAATACTTTACTATTAACATCTGGCACATCTTTTATACTTTCTAAAGGTAGAAAAGTTACTCTACCTAGTGAGTTATCATTTAAATATGTTATTAAATTTTTAGCTATAAGATCATCTTCAACAACAATATTTTGTATAAACCCACCTAAAGCTATTTCAATAGCATATTCATATTTTTCATCTGTAGAGATTAAATTTGCAACTGTACCATAAACCTTAGAGTTATTTTTAGCGTAATCTAATATTGACTTAACACTTTTACTATAACCCTCATTTTCATTTTCAAGATTAACCATATAATTATATTTAGCTTTAACTGTCATAAGCTCTTGATTAATGTTAGTCTTTCTATCTGTTAAAACATCTACAGAGTTTTGTATTCCTTCCATTTCTTTTTCAAATGCACTATTTTTCTCATTTACCTCATTAAGCTCTTTATTCTTATTACTAATGTTTAGATTAATCTCATTAAGTTCTGTATTTAATGCATCTTTTTGTGAGATACTCTTTTCATTTTGTCTATTTTTTTCTTCTAATTGCTTTTCTTCTGCTTCAATAGTGGCTTCCAAACTACTATTTTCATTTTTCATATTAAACTTTTTCTCGTTATTATCTTCAATTACTTTTTTTAGTTCTTCAATTTGAAGTCCTTTTTCGTCTAATGTAGAAACAATAGCGTTAAGTTCTGTTTCTTTTTGTGAAAGTTCCTCTTCAAATTTCTTTTTATTTTCAAATACGGCATCTCTTCTTTGCATTCTTTTTTGCATTTCTTCATTTAAGATATTTATTTTTTCATTATCTTCAACTATCTCATTATTTAATCTTTCAATATTTGCAGTAGAAGACTTAATATTTGCATCTAGTAATGAAATCTTAGAATTCATTTTTTCTTTTTCATTCTCTATTTGAAAATATTTTTCTCGCATTTGTTCTATTTTATCTGATAACTCTTGAATTTTTATCTTAAGCTCTTGCTTTTTCTGCTCATTTTCTTTAGATAAATTTTCCTGGTTATCTACGTCTTTTTGCAATGTATTTAGTATATCATCTATTTTCTCAATATTAGATGCGTTATTATTTACGCTATCTATAAATATTTTAACATCTAGTATTTTTAACTCATCTCTTAGGCTTAAATATTTTTTTGCAATCTTAGCTTTTTCTTCTAATGGTCCTATATTGTTTTCTATTTCATTTATTACATCTGTAACTCTTTGCAAAGTAACTTCAGTATTTTCAAGTTTTCTTGAAGCTTCTTCTTTTCTAGTTCTATACTTAACTATACCTGAAGCTTCTTCAAATATATGTCTTCTTTCTTCAGATTTATTAGAAAGAATTTCATCTATTTTACCTTGTGATATAATACTATATCCGTCTTTTCCAAGACCAGTATCCATAAATATATTCTGTATATCTTTTAATCTACACTCATTTCCATTAATTAAATAATTACTTTCACCACTTCTATAAACACGTCTTGTTACTATAACTTCGTTATAATCTATAGGAAGTGAGCCATCAGAATTATCTAAATACATAGAAACTTCAGCAAAACCAACTTTTTTCCTTGCTTGTGTACCTGCAAAAATTACATCTTCCATTTTTGCTCCACGAAGATTTTTAGCGCTTTGCTCACCTATTACCCAACGTATAGCATCAGATATATTACTTTTTCCACTACCGTTTGGTCCAACTATAGTTGTTATACCATCTAAAAATACTATTTCTGTTTTATCTGCAAACGACTTAAATCCTTGTATTTCTAACTTCTTTAATTGCATATCTATCCCCTTCTAATCTACTAAATTATATTATATTAACTGACTTTTTTCAACTTTTTAAATATTTTTGTAACCTTTTTATTACTTTTGCTATTTTTTATATAAATATCTAGCATTATATGCGTATTTTGCGCAATATTTAGGATAATCTTTAAACAAATTGTTGACTTTACATAAATGCAATGATATAATACACACAGCAGTAATATTTTTTCTCTAGTTTTAAAAAATAGGAGGATTTATGGAAAATAAAAAATTTTTTATTTATAATTTAAAAAGAACAATTGGAGGAATTGATGCTAATACATTAGAATTAAAAGATATATTAGATAATGATGATTACCAAATCGTTTCATCTAATCTTTTATTCAATGTATTTGACAAAAATTCAAAATCTAGAAAAAATTACGAGGAGAAAAATATAAAGGAATTGTTAAAGTATACAATAACAATATACAATGAAGAATTAAATACATCAAATAAGCCTGGTGCTTTAGAGTATATTGAAAAAATATCTTTATGCTTAGATTACTTGACAATTCTAGATATTATTGAACTTTCTTTTAATCAAATCAAGTTTTTATTAAGTGATATTGATTCTATTAAAGATAGATATTTGACTATAAAAAATAGTCGTCACTTATTAACTGATAATGATTTTAAATTATATGAAGAAATGCTTAAAAGTAATGATAACGGCACTTCATATAATGCAAAGAAAGTTTTTGCTTACATATCTGAATTATATAATAATACTGTAATGCTACAAGATAATGTTGATTATATCACTTTCTTAGAAAATATGGCAAAGATTGACCAGGAAAGTATAATCCACATGAGAATGTATCAAATTATTGATATATTCAAATCATATAATTTAGACAATGAAGCAATAAAAGATTCAAAAGAATCTATATACAATTTAGCTGTTTAATAATTGCTTAAAGTAAATTAGAGAAATATTCTGCTCGGGGGGTCAAAAAAAAGAAGATACTTTTTAAATATCTTCTCTTTTTTTTACATTATACCGTATTTTTTAGTTGATGTTCTAAATGTTTGATTACATAGTTTATTCCATACTTTATACTCTTGCATTTTTTGATCTATTATTTCCATATGATATGTATTATCTGATAGTTTAATTATTCTAACTATATCATTTTCATTATATAATATATTAGATAAGCTATCACTTATAAATGTTAAGTATGATTGTCTTGGCTTATATGTAATTTTAGCATTTTTATCATTAAATTTAATGTTATCTTTTACATTTACAATCTCTAATTTTATATTTTTTACTTTATAAATTGAGCCTTTTATTTCTTCACTTTCTGCATCATCTAGAGCAAAAAATTCAGGTATCATTGTTTTTATATAATTAGGAACTCTTATTGAGTCTGGTTCTTTAGAATTTTTACTTGATAATTGGAATATTAAATTAGTAATATTATTTAAATTTACCTTTTTTACTTTAACAGTTTCATCTTCTTTTATTGGCTCTTCTTTTTTCTTAGTTGCACGTTTAGGTTTTTTCTCTTTGGTAATATCTAATTTCAAATCTGCTTTAGAAAATAACATATCATTTATATCTAAAGTTTCATTAAAATCTATATCGTCTGACTCTAAACTCTCATCATAAAGTTCATTGTTTTTATCTATTTTATCTTCTTTATCTTCCTTTTCTTCTGCCTCTTCTTCTATATCTTCATACTTTTCTATATCATCAGGTAATGTTACTTTTTCTTCCTCGTAATCTATCTTAATTTCTTCAGGCTTTTTTACTACAATTTCTTCCTCAGGTATGTCTATATCTATAGATATGTCAGATAAATCTACTTTTGGTATTTCAATATTTCTATTAGATACATCATTATCTTCTTGTTTATTCTCAGTATTAGCAGTTTCTTCTGTTTTAGATTTTTTATTTAATAACTCAGATATACTCATTACACTATGATTATATTGTCTTGTTGAAAAGATTTCTTTATTTAATACTAATTTTTCTATTTCATCTTTAGTTAATTTATTAAAGCCATCAAGTTCAACAATTTTACTAAGTTGCTTTATTTGCTCTTTATATTCCTTTTTATCTTCTGCTTCTTTTAAATTATATACTACTTTAGTATATACAGATAAATCTGTTAAAATTCCACTTTCAGATAAATTAGAAGCAGATATATACATTTCTACTTTATCTGTATATTCAAACACACAAATGTTAGATACAAATTCATTTAGATTATTATTTGAATAATAATATACATCATCTGTTAAAGATAATAGTCCATCTAACATACTTCTTGTTGTAGTTTTCTTATCTATTCCTATTGCAAAAAATAACTTTGTCTTAATATCTATAAAGTCCTCTTCTATTACTTTGTATCCTGTTTCTTTAAAATTTCCAACAAAAAAATATGCTTTTTTAGCTTTATTTTCTAAGCATTTTGAAATAGCATTTGCTATTGTATTTTCATTTTCTTTTTGCATTATAATATTTATTTGCATAAAACGATACCTCTCCTTATACTATATCAATATGATATAATAAATTATAAAAAAAGTAAAGACTTTATTAGCTAAAGTCTTTATATTTAGATATTTTTCCAAGACCTGGAAGAGTCATAATATTTCCAGCATACGCTACTATAAATCCTGCTCCAGCATCTATTTTTATATCTCTTATTGTTATTTCAAAACCTGTAGGTCTACCTAACACTTTAGCATCATCTGTTAAAGATGCAGGTGTTTTTGCTATACAAACAGGTAAATTACTATATCCATTATTATTTGCTGCTTCTATATTTTTTAAAGCATCATCTAAGAATTTTACATTACCTGCTCCATATATTTCTTTACATATCTTATTTATTTTTTCTTCTATTGGCATATCTAAGTCATATAATGGAGTATAATTAGATTTTTCATTATCTAATATTTCAACTACTTTTTTAGCTAGTTCTATTGTTCCATCTGAACCTTCTTCAAAAGCAGATGATATTTCTGCAGGTATATTGTAATTTTCTTTTACATATTTAGCGATATATTCTATCTCTTTATCTGTATCTGTTGAGTAGTGATTTATACAAACCATTACAGGTATATTATACTTTTTCATATTTTCAATATGTTTTCCTAAATTAACTATACCTTTTTCTAATGCCTCCATATTTTCTTCATTAATATTTTCCATAGACATATGTCCGTTATATTTTAAAGCTTTAACTGTAGCTACAACAATAGCTAAATCTGGTTTTAGACCTGCTTTTCTACATTTTATATCTAAGAATTTTTCTGCACCTAAGTCTGAGCCAAAGCCTGCTTCTGTCACACAGTAATCTGCAAGTTTTAGTCCAAGTTTTGTAGCTACAACAGAATTACATCCATGTGCAATATTCGCAAAAGGTCCTAAATGTACAATACATGGTGTTCCTTCTACAGTTTGTACTAAATTAGGTTTTAAAACATCTTTTAGTAATGCCATCATAGCACCTACTACATCAAGTTGTCTAGCATAAATAGGAGTACCATCTACAGAATATGCAACTAATATATTTCCTAGCATTTCTCTTAAATTTTCTTTATCTTTTGCTAAGCAACATATAGCCATAATTTCACATGCAGCAGTTATTTCAAATCCAGTATTGTAATTTAGCTTATTGCCATTTACTGTTATATCTCTTAATGCTCTATCATTCATATCTATAGCTCTTTTTATACATATCCTGTTTTTATCTATATTAAGCTCATTTCCAAAATATATATGATTGTCTACTACAGAGCATAGTAAATTATTAGCTGATGTAATAGCATGAAAATCTCCATTAAAATGTAAATTTATATCTTCTTGTGGTTCTACTGTAGCCTTTCCACCACCTATTGCACCACCTTTTATTCCAAATACAGGTCCAAGAGATGGTTCTCTAAGTACAACAATATTATCTTTTCCAATTTTAGAAAGTCCCATTGAAAGACCTATAGACTGTGTAGTTTTTCCTTCTCCAAATGGTGTTGGATTAATTGATGTCATTAGTATAAGTTTTCCATCTTTTTTATTTTCTAATTTCTTATAATAATCATCTGATATTTTTGCTTTATATTTTCCATAACATTCTATATCTTCTTCAGGAATATTAAGCATCTTACTAATTTCTAGTATATTCTTCATACATTTCTCCTTTTCATTTACTCTAGTTATATTTAAACATTTTTTCAATATAAAATCAAGAAAATAAATAAATTTTATTTCACTTTATATTTTAATGTTATTGTACTGCATTAAAATAGCAAAAAATAATCTCTGCAATGTGTTATTTCAAGCATTACAGAGATTTAAAATTTGGCTGGGCTAACCACTTATAAAATCCTATTTTCCCTTTGTTTTTCAATATCTTACTCTTTGCTGTTTGCAACCTGTTTGCAACCAGTACTCATTAAGTAAAAAAATATTCTTTTGCTATAATCATTATACCACATAGTAAAAGAAATTAACATTTATAATTTTAAACTCTTTCAGTATAATCTAAGCAAATCCATCCTGCACCACTTTTTAGTTTTCCCCAGTTACCTTTTTCTTCAACTATTGTATATTTACCTTTATCCCTTATACAATGGTTTTTATGTGTTGCTATAGGGTAGTTTGTTCCAGGTCCTGTGCGAACATTAAGTGCATCTGCTGTTACTTTTACTATGTAAGGACATTTTACATCTATATTTTCTCTATTGTATGGTTCTAGAAAATATAGAGGTGCTCCATCGGTGTAGTTATGCTTTACTCTTTGAAGTTCTTGTCTACCATTCCAATTTTGGTCTATACTTATAAAACTCATAAGTTCTGCACTAAGTACAATTGAAACATGCCCATATTGAAATCCT
>CANRAK010000054.1 GCA_947628575.1 uncultured Clostridia bacterium
GCTGCATATAATGATGCTACAATACTTCCACTACTTGTACCAGATATACAAGTTATTTTAAAATTTTCTTCTTCTAGTGCTTTTAAAACACCAATATGAGCTGCACCCTTAGCACCACCACCACTTAAAGCTAGAGCAATCTGCATAAAAAAATACACCTCCTATTACTAGTTAGTGTATTTTATGTTATTTTGTATATTTTTGTTACTTTTTTGCATTATTCTTCTCTTTTTCTAATGCTTTTTTTATCATAAGGTCTCTTTTTTTCTTCATATCTTTATCTTTTTTTGCTTCTTCTTCATATACTTCTTGTAACTTAGTTTTTGTACCCTTTTTACTTTTATCTGTTCCTGTAAATTCAGTATAACGATTATACTGTGTATGACATATTGCTAGTGCTAGTGCATCAGCAGTATCATCTAATTTGGGCATATTTTCCATTTTAAGCAACTTTTTTATCATTTCCATAACTTGGTGCTTACTTGCTCTACCATAACCTGCAATAGCTTGTTTTGCTTGAATAGGTGTATATTCGTATATATCTATATTATGCTTAGATAATATGTTTAGTATAACACCTCTTGCTTGTGCTACTTTTATTGCAGTTGTTATATTAGTATTAAAGTATAGATCTTCTATAGAAGCTGCATCTATATCTGGATATTTTAAAATTATAGACTCTAGGTCTTGCTCTATCTTATTTAATCTTTTTGGAAAATAGCTATTTTCTGGAGTAGTTATACATCCATACTCTACTACTTTATACTTATTATTACTAAAATCTATTATTCCATATCCTACTCTACCAAATCCTGGGTCAATTCCTAGTATTATCATATTAATCTCCTATTTATTTTTCTAGCTAACAGGTGTAACAACTCCAGTAGTCATTATACTTATAGCTGTATACCATATAAGTGATATAACTATTCGTATAACATATCCATTATAATAATCTAGAAGTACTTTTCTATCTTTATCTGTTAATTTTTTACTATTATTAATGTATACAATAAATATAATGTATAAAATTAAAGATGTCAAAATAGTAATTTGGATAGCTGTACGTTCAATAGCACTATACTTTAATACATACCTATAATCACTTGAAAGCATAATCTCTAATGGCTCTACTTCATTTTCAATAGCATTTTCTTTTAAATCATGCTTTATACGTATTTCATCTATATCGTATAACACTATTAATGAAACAGATGTAAGATAAAGAACTATAATTACTGCAAGAAATATATTCTTTACTATTTTTACTTTACTATTTGCAATATTAAAAGCTTCATTTACTGTGTTATTCTTTCTTTTAAATCCAAATAAAGTAATGATTAATAGTATTAATGGTAATGATATTGCTGGTATAATTGCAAATGCAGTATTAAAATTTGTAAATATTGCTGGTAAGTATACAATTAAACTAAAAATTGTAACTATCCAAAATATAACATTATTTTTCATATAAACCTCCATTTTTTTACATAAACATATTATATAATCTTATCATTTCTGCATTTGTTAGTGCGTCATATGCCATATCATCTATTGCTATTCCTTTTTCATTATATATTTTTCTTATTCCACCGTTTACATGCTTTCCTACATCTTGTAGCAGTTCTTTAACTAAATTATATGATATTTTTTGTGCAGCTCTTGTAACACCAGTAAGTCTTAAATTTGCTTTTATAAAATGTGACATATATTTAGGATAAATCATTCCATTATATTCAGGTGAATACTTAGATACCTCACGTAAACCATAAGGTGTATAAAGTTCTTTAAATACACTGTCAAGTATCTTATTTGGTATATCATCTTTAACACATGGAAATGATAAGCTTAAAGTATATAGCATTTCAACATTGGCATAGCTATTTTCTTCTTCTAAATATCTTTTCATTATATTTTTATCTTTAATCCAAAATTCATTTTCAATAAGCTTTGTAAAATAATCTTCTTGTATTTCTATTTGCTTATCTTTATCCCCTATCCATGTTAGTATATTAAGATATATTTTAATTGCATTTACCATTAAAGCTGTCATCTCTATAGATTTAAAGCAATTAACTCTATTTTCCGGCTCAATTAAATTATATATAATCTCTTTTATTGAGTCCATATATAGCTCTATTCTACCTTCTTTTTGCAGTATTCTATTAACAGCTTCGATATACCATAATCTTAGTATGTTATATTTTTCTTTTAAAGTATCTGTAAGCTCTATTTTTTCAAGTTCTTTAATTATACTATACACATTAAGAACAACATTTTTAGCCTCTTTAATCTTCTTAAAAAATATGAATTGTCCTTCTACAGATTTTGTTATATCTATTAGCTCACATATATCCTTTTCAAGCTCCGCTGAGCTTAATGTATGTATATCTTTAAGATATTGCTCATTATACTCTTTTCTCATTGGTAAATATGCTACAAGTGTATCTTTCATATCTGTGTTTATAATACCTTTAGCCAAATCTATTAGCTCAAAGAAATTTTCATCTACATCAAAAACTGCATTCTTATTTCTAGTTTCTATATTATTAAATACAGATAGTTCATTTATTTCTTCTATATTAAAGTCTTTATATGATACATATACATATAGCTTTGTTTCACTAAGTCCTTTTAGCTTAGTACTAAACTCACCGCAGATAATTAAATCTTCATAGTATATCTTTTTCTTTGCATCTTTATCTATAAGCTCATGTTTTACATCATGAAGTACTCTATTATCTGGTTTCCAGTTCATTTTATCTGATTTTAATACTAGATTTTCTTGATTAAGTACACTTAAAGCTATAAATGTTCCATCTTGTGTATCTCTTTGATTAAACTTTAGCATACTATTATTTTTCATATTATGAAAATCTCTATATGTTATTAAAGGCACTAACTTAAACTCTACATTGCTTGTATAACTATTTTTTATATTATATTCTATACATAGTACACCTTTACCTTCTTCAAAAGCATATCTTTTTGAATAGCTAAGTTGTCCAAAATTATATTCAAAATAGTTCTTTTCAAGGTCAATTTGAGTAATATATTCTTTAGAGTTTAGCTCTTTACCTTTTGTATCAATTTCAACAACTTTAAATTCTTCATCATTTACCGAAAATGTCTCAACTATGTTTTCAAGTAATACTTTACCAGATTTTATATACATACCATGATATGGCTTTTTAGTATATAGCGAACCTGCTGTACAAAAACATATTTTTGAGTTATCTGATAATGAATATTCTATTTGTCTTGCTTGCTCATAATTATTTATTTCTCTTTTGTACTTAAACATTAACTTCTTACTCCTTTGAGATTGTATCTTTTAGTTTATTAATAGTAGCCTGTGCTTTCTCACTAGTTTTTATATCTTTTGCACTTTTCACATTTGTAAGTTTAGCTATCTTTTTTTGACTTTTCTTCCTTTTTATTTCTTGTAATTTAGACTTAACTATATTTTTATGATTTAATCTTCTTTCCTTTTTCATATGTTTCTTTTTCATAGAAACAATATTTAAATCTCCTATAGATTTTGTCTTAGATAAAGTCATAATAATTTCAGCTAGTCTTGAAGCATCATGAATTAAAGCATTCTTTGCAGTTAATACAAAATCTTCTTGAATTACACAAATTGCTCTATTTTGGATGTTTTCTAAGTCTATCTTAACAGCTGTTGAGTCTTCTTGGTTAAAATCTTTTATCATTTCAGGTGTTATTTCACCATTATTTACAATTGCATAATCTAAAACATGTTTTCCTAAATATCTTTCGATTTCATTTACATATCTTGCAAGTGTATATCCCTCTGTTTGACCTGGTTGATTCATTATATTTGCAACGTATACTTTTTTAGCTTTAGATTTTACTATTGCTTTAGAAACTTCTTCAAATAACAAATTAGATACAATAGAAGTATATAGTGAACCTGGTCCTAAAACAATTATATTTGCTCTTTTAATTGCATCAATAACTTCTGGAACAACTTTTAAGCTACCATCTTTTAAGAATATTTGCTTAATAGCTGTTCTTGTTTCCATTACTCTTTCACTTATATTTTCTTTTCCTACAACAACTTCCCCATTTTCAAGACCTGCACAAAGTACTATTTCATCTGTTGTTACAGGATATATATCTCCTTGTACTTTAAATATATCTGATAACTTGTCTATTGCCTTAGGAAAGCTTCCTGTAATATTTGTTAATGCATTTATTATTGAGTTACCTATAGATACACCATCTTCTTGATAAGTAAGTAGCTTAGAAAAATCTGACTCATAAGTAGAAAGTGCAGATATACATTTTCTAATATCTCCTGGTGTAATTCTTTCTTCTTTACTCATAGCAGAAGTTAATGTATAATCATCTTTAGATACATTAACAACAGCTGTTATATTTGATGTATAGTCTTTTAATCCTTTAAGTAAATTTGGTAGTCCTGAACCACCACCAATTACAACAACTTTTGGTCCTTTCTTAAGTCTAGGATCTCCATATAGTAGTTGTTTAATACGTAAATTTTTATTTCTTCTAGAAATATTTTTTAATGATACTAGCAATATATTTCTTTGTGCTAGTATAAATGAAAATACTATTCCAAATATAGATAGTGTAATAAGTAAAACATATGCTATTAGCATTGTTGGTGTTAAATCACTAGTTTTTCCAAGTGATATACCACAAAATATTAATAACAATACTGAAATTATAAGTGTAAAAATATATCTTTTTACTCTAGCTCCTGGTTTAAACCATTCAAAGATTTCTCTCATTTTAATTTCCCCCTAATATAACAACCTCTTCTTCTAGTAATACATTAAATTTTTCTTTTACTGTATTTTTAACATATTCTATTAGCTCTAACACATCTTTACATGTTGCATTTCCAGTGTTTATTATAAACCCTGAATGCTTAGTAGATACCTGTGCTCCACCTATTGTATATCCTTTAAGTCCACAATCATCTACTAATTTTCCAACAAAATATCCACCATCTGGTCTTTTAAATACACTTCCAAAATTTGGATACTCTAATGGTTGTTTTTCCTTTCTTGAGTTCATATATTCTTCCATTTTACTAGAAATTTCTTCACAATTTCCTTTTTCTAGCTTATATATTGCATATACTATTATATATTCTGGATGCTCTACAAACATACTGTGTCTATATGAAAACTCTGCCTCTTTACATGATATTTCAATAAGTTCACCTTTTTCATTTAAATATCCGACCTTATCTACTACATTTACCATTTCAGAGCCATATGCTCCAGCATTCATTCGTATAGCTCCACCTATGCTTCCAGGTATACCAGATGCAAATTCTAATCCAGCTAATCCATTATTTTTTGCATATTGTGCAAGCTTTGGTAATGAATAGCCAGCATATACTTTTATATATTCTCCATTTTTTTCTATATCTGCAAATTCATTTGTAATTTTAATTACTAATCCATCTATTCCTTTATCTTTTACAAGTAAATTACTTCCATTTCCTATTATATAGTACTTTAGATTATTTTCTTTTGCATATTTTACTATACTATTTATTTCTTCAATGCTAGAGGGTTCAACTAAACAAGAGCATTCTCCTCCAACTTTCATAGTAGTATGATATTTCATAGGCTCATTATATCTAATTCTATCACTAGATATAATATCTTCTAACCCTTTATATTTATTCATACTTACCTCCTTAAACTATAGCTTCAACAAAAGACTTTGCATCAAATTTTTCTATGTCTTCTATCTGCTCACCAACACCTATATACTTTACAGGTATCTTAAGCTCATCTACTATACTAAATACTACTCCACCTTTTGATGTAGAATCTAGCTTAGTTAAAAATATACCATTTACTTTAGTTTTCTCTAAAAAGCTTTTTGCCTGTATTGCTCCATTTTGTCCTGTTGTTGCATCAAGAACCATTATAGTTTCTTTATATATGCTATCTGATATATTTTTATCTATTATTTTTTTCATTTTTTCAAGTTCATCCATTAAGTTCTTTTTATTATGAAGTCTACCTGCTGTATCACAAATTAAAACATCATAATTCTCTTCATTAAATTTTTTAGTTGCATCATATATTACAGATGCTGGGTCTTGCATTTCTTTTCCTGTACAAATATCTACATTGTTTCTATTTGCCCATATTTCAAGTTGCTCTATTGCACCTGCTCTAAATGTATCTGCTGCAGCAAGTAAAACTCTTTTACCGTTATCTTTGTATAACTTAGTAAGCTTACCTATTGATGTTGTCTTTCCTACACCATTTACCCCTACTACTAATATTACTTGCTTTTCGTTTAAATTAATACTATCTACTACATTTATTTCTTCAGATACTAAAATATCTGTCATTTCTTTTTTTAGTAGTTCTCTAATTGCATTCTCACTTTTATCTACTTGCTTTTTTAAATCTAATCTTAATTTATCACAAATTTTTGTACTTGTTTCATATCCTACATCGGATAATATTAAAGTTTCTTCTATTTCATCTATTATTTCTTCTATATCTTTCTTATCTGCAAAAATATTACTCATTTTTACATCTAAGGCATCTTTTGTCTTTTTTAAGTTTTCCTTTAATTTGCTAAAAAACATAATCTTCCTCCAATATTTAACTCTATTTAATTATATCATATAATGATTATATTTCAACATTATTATCTCGTAATGAGCAGAAAAAAGAAGAAAATCTTAACTAGATTTTCTCCTTTTAATTTCATATTAGCATGGTATTTTTGCTTTTTCTTGTATGCTGTTTATAAATTCAGATACATCTAAGCTTCCTAAATCTCCATCTGCTCTTGAACGTACACTTACCTTATTTTCTTTAAGTTCTTTATCTCCAACAATTAGCATATATGGTACTTTTTGTAGTTGAGCTTCTCTTATCTTATATCCCATTTTTTCTTCTCTTGAGTCAACTTCAACTCTTATGCCAGCTCTTTCTAGCATTTCTTCTACTTTATCTGCATATTCTATATGTCTATCTGCAATTGTTAGTATCTTAACTTGTAATGGTGAAAGCCATACTGGAAAATCTCCCTTTGTTTCTTCAATTAAGAATGACATAAATCTATCTGATGAACCAAGTATTGCTCTATGTATAACAACTGGTCTATGTTCTTTTCCATCTTCTCCTTTAAAGTTAAGGTCAAAACGCTCAGGTAGAGCAAAGTCTAGCTGACAAGTTGGAATTGTAACGTCATGATTTAATGCAGTCTTTATTTGAATATCTATTTTTGGTCCATAAAAAGCCGCTTCTCCTTCTGCCTCATAGAATTCTATTCCTAGCTCAGTTAAAATTTCTCTAAGCTGACTTTCTGCAGTCTCCCACATTTCATCATTATCTATATACTTTTCTTTATTTGCTTTATCTCTTAAAGATAGTCTAAACTTAAATGCTGACTCTGGGAAACCAAAATCTTTTTGATATACGTCAAAGATTAGATTTAATACTCTTCCAACCTCATCTTTTATTTGGTCAGGTCTTACAAATAAGTGAGCATCATTTTGACACATTTCTCTTACTCTTTCAAGTCCGCATACACTTCCACTTGCTTCATATCTAAAGTCATGTGCAAGTTCAGCAATACGTATAGGTAAATCTCTATATGATCGTATCTTATTTTTATATATAAGCATGTGATGTGGGCAGTTCATTGGTCTTAATACCATTTGCTCATTACCCATTTCCATTACAGGGAACATATCATCTTTATAATGGTCCCAATGTCCACTTGTCTTATATAATGCTACATTTGCAAGTGATGGTGTATATACATGTTTATATCCTAGTTTTAATTCTTTATCTTGAATGTATCTTTCAAGTATTCTTCTTATTATTGCCCCATTTGGTAAATATATTGGTAGTCCAGAACCAACAAGTTCATGAGTCATAAATAACTCTAAATCTTTACCTATCTTTCTATGGTCTCTTTGTTTTGCTTCTTCTAGTTCTTTTAGGTATTTTTCTAGTCCTTCTCTTGTATCAAAAGCAGTTGCATATATTCTTTGAAGCATTTTATTTTTCTCATCGCCTCTCCAATATGCACCTGTTATATTCATTAGTTTAAATACCTTTACTGCTTTTGTATATAACATGTGTGGGCCAGTACAAAGATCTACAAACTCTCCTTGTTTAAAGAAAGATATTTCTTCACCTTCTGGTAATTCTTCAATCAGTTCAACTTTATATGGCTCGTTTTTCTCTTTCATTAGCTTTATTGCTTCATCTCTTGGAAGTACAAAAGCTTCTACTCTTAAATTTTCTTTTATTATTTTCTTCATCTCAGCTTCTATTTTTTCTAAATCTGCCTCAACAATTTTAGGTTCAACATCTATATCATAATAAAA
>CANRAK010000055.1 GCA_947628575.1 uncultured Clostridia bacterium
GACGCGTCATATACGCGTCGGGGCTTTTCATATGTTTTTTTACAGCAGCATCAGACGTATCAAAACCATATGGCTTTACCATATGTAGTGTTGCACCTATTGCTGCACATGTTCTTGCTATATTTCCTGCATTAACTGCAATTTCTGGTTCTACTAATACTATATTTAATGACATTTTACTCCTCCACTATCTTTTTAACTTTTTCTTCTAATACTTCATCATAATTTATCCAATCATTTACATCATATATTTTATATCCACTTTGTGAATACTTATCTTTAACAATTACTTCTTTAATACCTGCATTTATAACTACTCTTTTACACATACTACAAGAATCTATATTATCTACTAATTCTCCTGTAGCTTTTTCTCTACCTACCATATACATAGTTGCTCCTATTGTGTCCCTTCTAGCAGCAGATATAATAGCATTTTGCTCAGCATGTACTGACCTACATAGTTCATATTTTTCTCCGCTTTTTATATTTAGCTTTTGTCTAGCACAAAATCCTAAATTAATACAATTTTCTCTACCACGTGGTGCTCCTGTATATCCAGTAGAAATAATCTCATCATTTTTTACAATAACAGCTCCATAATTTCTTCTTAGGCATGTACCTCTTTTTAGTACAGTATCTGCAATTTCTAAATAATAACTAATTTTATCTATTCTTTTATTATCCATAACACTTTTTTCTCCTTGATTACAAATTATATCATTTGCTAAATGTAAAGTCAATTTGCCTTTATTATTAATATAATATATAATTATTTATATATTAAAATAATTGGAAGTGATTAATTTGAAACATATAATAATGGTTAACCCTATATCTGGTAGGAAAAAGGGATATAAACATGGAATTATAGTACAAAAGCTTTTAAAGAAGTATGGTGTTGATTCTGAAATATTTGTCTCAGAATTTTCAGGACATTTAAGAGAAAAAGCATTTGAACTGTCTCATAAAGAAGATGTCAGATTTTATTGTATAGGTGGAGATGGAACACTAAATGAGATAGCCTCAGGTATAGTAAATACAAATTCTGAAATTGTAGTTCTTCCCTGTGGAACTGGTAATGATTTTTCTAGACACACTAATAAATACTTCTCACTTAGAAAAATAATACTATGTTCATTAAACGCCAAAAGTTCCAAATTTGATATTATTAAGCTAAATAATAATAGATACTGTATAAATGTTTTAAATGCTGGATTTGACGCTTTAGTCGCATATAACATGAATCATTTTAGATGGGTTCCTTTTGTTTCTGGTACTACCAAATATAATTTAGCTATTGTATACACGCTATTTACAAATAGAAACTACAGATTAAGAATAAAAACTGATGAATTTACACAAAAAGAAAAATGTACACTTGTTGCTATATCTAATGGGAAATACTATGGTGGAGGTGTTATCCCCTCTCCTAGAGCTAAAGCAGATGATGGTAGACTTAGTATTTGTAAGGTATCTGCTACTAGTCTTTTAACTAAACTATTTCTTCTTCCTAAATATAAAGCATGTAACCATCTAGACTTAAAACAAGTATATATTAATGACAACATAAAGAGTGTATCTATTGTTTCTAATCGTAAGTTTCCACTTAGCATTGATGGTGAGGTTACATTTACAAATAGGATAAAAGGTACAATATTAAAAGATGCTGTAAACATAATAAAAATAGGGTAAACACCCTATTTTTTTATTGACTCTAAATATTTTTTTGTAGTTGATTTATACTTTTTATATTTAAGCACTTTTTTTCTACTACCCTTTTCATTTTTGTATTCTGGTATTATATCTAATAAATTTTCAGTATATAAGTTAGCTGAATTAAGTTTTCCATTTGTTAAGTATCCAATAAGTCCAAATAGCTCATTTCCAATAACTTTTTCAGTTAATATATCATTTAAAAATTTACCTTCTTCAGTATCGTTCTTTTTACCAATTAACATTAAATATTTTTCTTCAGTTAAAGGAATTATTGGTGAATATTGTACTCTAGTATACTTATCTGTTACACGCATTAATGCGATAGATAATATTTCTGCTTTTTTCTCATTTGGATTATAGTCTAAAGCATAATTAAAAGAATATGATTTTTCTAATTTTGCATCAGGATATCTTTCTTTAAAATCTGAACATACTTTAGCTAAATCATCTCTTAATATATCTACTACACTTTCTGAGCTCATTTTGTCTATATCTATAAAGTCTAGTTGTGCTTTAGCAATTATATATTTATCTGCTCTTGCATTAAATTTTTTAGTAATGTAATTTTCAAACATACAGCTTTTACCAAAACTTTTAGAATGTTCGACATAAATTACTATTTTCATATTATTCTTAATTTCTTCGCTAAAATCCTCGTTAATATCTTTAATCTTTATTGTAGCTTTAACTATATTATTATCTTTTTTCATACGTATCTCCTTCTTAATTAATTTACACAATTATAATAACATAAAGTAGTGACAAAGTCAATTTGATTAGTTAATAATTGTGCCACCATTTACATGTATAATTTGTCCTGTAACATATCTTGAGTCATCTGAAGCAAGGTATAGATATGCAGGTGCAAGCTCAAATGGTTGACCAGCTCTTTTTAACGGCACATCTGTTCCAAACACCTCTACTTCTTCACTTGAAAAAGAAGATGGAATTAACGGTGTCCATATTGGACCAGGTGCTACAGCATTTACTCTAATTTTCTTATCTACTAAAGATAATGCAAGTGATTTTGTAAATACTGTTACCGCTCCTTTTGTGGCAGAATAATCTATTAGATTTTTCTTCCCTTCAAATGCTGTAATTGATGTAGTATTAATTATACTAGCATTTTCTTTAAGATGAGGCAATACAGCCTTTGTTAAGTAGAAAAAAGAAAATATATTTGTTTCAAATGTATCTTTTAATTGCTCAGTAGATATATCTAAAATACTATCTTGTGGAAACTGTACACCACAATTATTTATTAATATATCTATTTTATGTAAATATTTTAAGGTAGACTCTACTATATATTCTGAGAAACACTCATCTCGCATATCTCCTTGAAGCAAAAGACACTTTCTACCACATTCCTCTATCTTTTCTTTAGTAAATTTTGCATCTTTTGTTTCATTATAGTATGGAATTACTATATCTGCTCCTTCTTTTGCAAATAATATTGCAATAGCTCTACCAATACCACTATCTCCTCCAGTTATAATAACTACTTTATCTTTTAACTTACAACTTGGTATATAATTTTTATCTTCAAATATTGGTTTTGGTTCCATTAAATATTCCATTCCTGGTTGTACATACTGTTGTTGTGCTGGAAAAGAAATTGGAATATTTTTACATTTTTCTTTATAACCATAATATTCATATTCTGGATACATATTATCTAACTCCTTTTCTTATAACTAATATACTTTATGCAAAAAAAGGAATTTTAGTGAAAAAAAAGACTTGCATTTTAGCAAATCTCTTTTCATATTTCTATTCTTCGTCTATATTATCTTCATCTTCTACATTATCTCTTCTTTTTAGAAGTGGATATAATACAACATCTCTTATATTATAACTACTTGTTAAGAATTGTAAAAATCTATCAACTCCAAGTCCCCATCCAGATATTGGTGGCATACCATATTCCATAGCTTTAATATATTCATGGTCAATACTCATTGCTTCTTCATCACCATTATCTTTTAATTTATTTTGCTCAATTAATCTTTTTTCTTGTTCTTGTGAATCTACTAGTTCAGAGTATCCATTTATTATTTCTTGTCCATTAACAATAAGTTGGAATCTATCTGTAATAGATGGATTTTCATCATTACTTCTTGCAAGTGGTGATAAATCTATAGGATGACCTGTTAAGAAAGTTGGCTTAATTATATATGGTCTACTTACTTTCTTATATAATTGGTCAATTAAATTACCTCTACCTAGACTTTCTATATTTTCTTCATCTAGATTAATATTTCTATTTCTAATTTCTTGTAGTAATTCTTTAGCTGTAGGATATTTATCTATATCTATACCACAGTCTTTTATTAATAGGTCTCTAAAAGATACTTCATCCCATTCGTCACCAAAGTCTATATCTTTACCACTAATATTTACAACTAAGTTACCATCAAAAAGTTTACCAATAATGTATATTATCATTTCTCTCATAAGTTTCATATTATCCTTATAGTTATAATATGCACTATATCCTTCTATCATAGTAAAATCTTGTAAATGATTTACGCTTATACCTTCATTTCTAAAGTCTCTTGCTATTTCAAAAACGTTAGTGAATCCACCAACAACTAATTTTTTTAATGTTAGCTCTGGAGATATTCTTAAATATACATCTGCATCATAAGTATTATGATGTGTAATAAATGGTCTTGCTGTAGCACCAGAAGCAGTATTTTGAAGTACAGGTGTATCAACTTCTATAAATCCTTTTGACCATAAGAATTCTCTTAATAATTTAATAAATTCTGATCTTAGTAAAAATCTCTTTTTTGTATCTTCATTCATTATTAAATCTAAGTGTCTTTCTCTATATAGCATTTCTTGATTAGATATACCATGGAATTTTTCAGGTAATGGTCTTAATGCTTTTCCTAAGAATTCATAGCTTTTTACTTGAATAGATTTTTCTCCTGCTTGAGTAACAAATGTATCACCCTCTACACCAATAAAATCTCCTATATCTACAGTAGAGTGTAATAATTTATAATTTTCTTCGCCTATGTCATCCCTTTTGAAAACTAGTTGGATTTTTCCTTCAATATCTCTTAAATCCATAAAGCTAATTTTTCCCATTTTTCTTTTAGACATAACACGTCCTGCTACTCTAACATTCTTTACACCTTCGCCTAAAGTTCTTACATCTTTTAAAGAATGTGTTACTTCATATCTTTCTGGATGTACACTAATACCTAGTTCCTTTAATTTAGCTTCCTTTTCTAAACGAACTCTCTTTAGTTCACTAATATCTCCCATAAACTCACTCCTAAACTATTATTCTATATTCTCTTAATTTCAACTACTCTATATTTAGCAACACCAGCTGGTGTTTCAACTTCAAAATCTTCACCTTTCTTTTTACCTAATAAAGCTTTTCCAACAGGTGATTCGTTAGAAATTTTATTTGCAGAAATATCTACTTCTGTAGCACCAACAATACTGTATGTAATTTCTTCATCAAATTCATAATCATATACTGTAACTTGTGTTCCTACACCTGCTTTTCTTGTAGATATCTCGTGGTCTGCTACAACTTTTGCTTTTCTTATTGTAGCTTCAATTTCAGCTATTTTTGTTTCTAGTAAAGCTTGTTCATTTTTAGCTTCTTCATATTCAGAGTTTTCAGATAAATCTCCAAATTCTCTAGCTATTTTTATTCTTTCAGCCACTTCCATTTTTCTTGGCCCTTTTAAATATTGTAATTCGTCAACTAACTTTTTATATCCTTCCTCAGTTAACATTATTTCTCTATCTTCCATAATTTCCCTCCTAAAATTTAACACTACTATTATACACTATTTGTCAAGCATTAATCTACTTGCGTGTATATATAGTTTACCTAATTTTGTTTTTTTAAATCTGGATATATCCATATTTAGTTCATTAAATATTTTATCATACATTTTTTTATTATTTTTATATATTAAAAATGTACTTGATTCTACATCCAAATCACTATTGTTATAGTCTAAGATAAATGAGTCTTTAGTGTACTTTAGTTCTACAGTATTTGTGAACATAAGGAGAACATTATAATCTATTTTACGCTTTTTGTCAACTATTTCTATTGCTGAGCCTTCTTTTTTGTTTATATTGTCAATATACTCCTTTACATCTTCATAGTTATTATAATCTGTAAGTAATATGTCTACTACTTTATACAATTGAAGAAAATACTCAATTTTTCTTTTTATTTCTATGTTATTGATACTATCTGTTATAAATAAGACTCTAATATCTTTTCTTTCTAACTTCTTTCTCTTTATATATTTATCTATATATTTAATATCATTTTTAAATAAATTATTCTGCTCTGTAACAAATATCTTATCTGTTATAGCATTATCTATCAAATCCTTTATATACTCTATTTGTTCTGCATATTTACTTAAGACAATATATATTTTATTCTTTTTACACCAATATTTAATTATATACTTTAATAACGATAAGTTAACTTTTCTTTCATCATCACTTATTTTAAGCATTCCATACTTTTTATCATCTGAAATATTTAAGTAAAAACCAAATTTATTATCCAAATACTTTTTAAATTTAGAGCAATTATTTATTGCTTGTGTATCTACAAAAAGAATATTCATATATAACCTCACTTCTAGTTTGTTATATATGAATACAGATAGATATATATTACTTCTTAACTATATTTTTTATTACATTTCTTTTAGTTCTATCAAGTTTTTTATCTAATAATTCTCTTAAAGTATCTGCAGATAACTCTCTTGTTAGCTTTCCACCTTCTGCAAGAGATATAATTCCAGTTTCTTCTGAAACTACTACTACTAAAGCATCAGATATTTCAGTTATACCAACTGCAGCTCTATGTCTTGTCCCAAGATTTCTAGGAACAGAAACCTCAGATGCAAGTGGTAAAATACATTTAGCAGCAAGTATTTCAGAGCCTGAAATAACGATTGCACCATCATGAAGTGGAGTTCTAGGCATAAATATATTTTGTATTAATTCAGATGTAACTTTAGAGTTTAGTGGAACTCCTTCTCTTAATACTTCCGATACCTTTGTATTTCTCTCAAAAACAATAAGTGCACCTATTTGTTTCATTGACATTATTTCGACTGCCTTTGTTACTTCTGAAATAGCATGTTTTACTAATATATTGTCATCCATATCAAAAACATCTACAATTTTACTTCTACCTAATTTTTCAAAAACATTTCTTAGCTCCGGCTGGAAAACTATAAGTAGTAATATAATACCATATGACATAAAGTTGTCTAATAAGAAAGTTAATATAACCATATTAGATAGCTTTGCTATTGTAAAAATTATTGCTAGAAAAAATACCCCTTTAACAATTTGTCCTGCTCTTGTTTTCTTTATAATCTTTGTAATATATATACATATTATAATTACTAGTGCAATATCTATGGCAGTTATTATATATCTTACAGGACTAGTCAAATCTAAAATATTCACAATATAAGATAACATATTGCTAAGGGATTTAATAACGTTTTGCATAATATTCCCTCCTATTATCTTATTATTGAATTGCAGCTACTAATCCTGCAAAAACTGAAAATATCATTGTAAAAGCTATGACACCAACAACAACATAAGTTGCTATTTTTCTTTTTATTGAAATTTCGTTTTTACCATTGTTTTTCATATTCTTTTCCCCCTCATTTAAATTTCAAATTTATTAGCAAACCAAGAATCTAAATCCTCAATTTTTACTCTTACTTGTTCCATTGTATCTCTATCTCTTATTGTAACAGATTTATCTTCTACAGAGTCAAAATCATAAGTAATACAATATGGTGTTCCAATTTCATCTTGTCTTCTATATCTTTTACCAATACTTTGAGATTCGTCATAATCTACATTGTATTTTTTAGAAAGCATTTCTTGTACTTCTTTTGCACCATCTGCTAATTTTTTAGATAAAGGTAATACTGCAATCTTTACTGGTGCCAAAAATGGATGTAAATGTAATACAACTCTTGTATCTTCATCTGATACTTTTTCTTCTTCATAAGCATTGCATAAAAATGCTAATGCAACTCTATCACAACCAAGTGAAGGTTCAATGCAATATGGTACGTATTTTTCATTTGTGTCTGGCTCAGTATAAGTCATGTCTTCATTAGAAAATTTCATATGCTGAGATAAATCAAAATTTGTTCTATCAGCAATTCCCCATAGTTCGCCCCATCCAAATGGGAATAAAAATTCAATATCTGTTGTTGCAGCACTATAGTGAGATAATTCTTCTTTAGAATGATCACGAAGTCTTATATTTTTTTCTTGCATTCCAAGATTTAATAACCAATCTTTACAAAAATCTTTCCAATATTTGTGCCATTTTAAATCTGAACCTGGTTTACAAAAGAATTCTAACTCCATTTGTTCAAATTCTCTTGTTCTAAATGTAAAGTTACCAGGTGTAATTTCATTTCTAAAAGCTTTACCTACTTGTGCAATACCCATAGGAAGCTTTCTTCTT
>CANRAK010000056.1 GCA_947628575.1 uncultured Clostridia bacterium
ACTTCAATTTTTGTTAAGTTAAAGGCTTCAACTGTAAACATTAAGTATATTATTACAGTTAAAATAGCTATAAAAAACACAATTTTTAATATTAAAAAAGGATTTCTTTTTCTTTTATTTTGTTTTTTTACATTATTTTGCTTATTTTTTCTATTTTCATTATTGTTATTATTTACTACTTTTTTTCTAGTTATTTGTTCATCATTTGCATTATATGAGTTATCCATTTCAAGCATATCTAAGTCTACTTCATATACCTTCATGTTACTTTTCTTAGTATTTTTAGTATTATTTGTAGGCTTTTTTGTATTTGGGGTTGTTTTAATGTTATTTTGTCTAACATTTTTATTTACTTTTTTTGCCGAATTCTTAGAAGGACTAACTTTTACTTTTCTTTTTACATTATTTTTAGACTTAATATTTTTCTTACTTGTCCTACTATTTTTCACAACCTCACCTACTTTGTTTTTATACAATCATATATCTTTTCTTCAACATTTTTAACAATAACTTTCGAAGCATTATTTTCCATTTTTAATAAATAATCCAAATCGCTAACTATACTATTTATTGTATTTATTAGAGTTTCTTCAGTTAAATCTTTTTGTTCAATTATCTTACCTGCTCCAACATCTTCTAATACTTTAGCATTAAAAAACTGATGATTTTCAGCAGCAGTTGGTAATGGTATTAAAATAGCTGCTTTATGTGCAAGAGCTAATTCACTAATAGTCATAGCACCTGCTCTTGTAATACATAAATCTGCTATTTTATACATCTCATCCATATTAAATATGAATTTTTCTAATCTAATTATATCATCTAAGCTTTTTCCTAGCTCTTTTTCAGCCTCTTGCTTTAGCATTGATACTTCATCAAAATTCTTATCTCCTGTAACAAGTATAAAGTATAACTTGCTTGGTGTATATTTTTTTATCATGGACATTATAACTTCATTTATTCTTTTTGCCCCTTGACTTCCACAAGTTACAAGTACAATCTTTTTATTTATATTTTCTAAATTTAACTTTTCTAAGCATTTATTTTTATCTAATTTTTTTATATCTTCTTCACTAAATTTTGCAGGTGTGCCTGTATATACAACGTTTGCTTTTTTATTTAATCTTTCTTTAGCATCTTCAAAACCAACCATTACACATTTTGCATCTTTTGCTAGTAGTTTTACTGAAACACCAGGAAAAGCATTACTTTCATGTAAAATATATGGTATTTTTAGCTTTTTTGCAGCTTTCATAACAGGTCCACATATATATCCACCTGTTCCAATAACAATATCTGGTTTAAATTCATTTAATATTTTTTTAGCATCAAATATTCCTTTATATGCGTTAATCAGTGCAGTTATATTCTTAAGTGTAAGCTCTCTTAAAATCTTACCTGTTCTAATATGTTTTATCTCATATCCAGAATTAGTAACCATTTTATTTTCCAAGCCTGTTTCTGTACCAATAAATAGTACAGCACTATCTTTTTCTTTATTTACTATCATATTTGCCATCGCTATTGCTGGATTTATATGTCCACCTGTTCCCGCACACGCAAAAACTACTCTCAATTAATATTCCCCTTTCTCTTATTCTTTAGTCTTATTACAGTTTTTAGATATATTTAAAATTATACCCATTGAGCATAAATTAATAAACAAAGATGTACCACCATAGCTAAAGAATGGTAATGGCATACCTGTAACTGGCATTGAACATGTTACAACTGCCACATTTACTAACATTTGTATAGCAAATATACTTGTTATACCTGCTGCAATTAAAGACCCATAAAAATCTTTACATGTCATAGCAATTTTATACCCTTTATATATAAAGAATATAAAAAGACCTAAGACTATACTTGTTCCTACAAATCCTAATTCTTCGCCAAGTATAGAAAATATAAAGTCATTTTGTGCCTCAGGAAGCCATAAATATTTTTGTCTACTTTGACCTAAACCTCTTCCTAATAGTCCACCTGAACCTATGGCATAAAGACTTTGAGCTGCTTGCCAGTTTCCATCTTTTAAATCTTCCTCAGGATTCATAAAAGAAAATATTCTTTGCATTCTAAAATCTTCTGCAAGTACAAATGCTGCTGCAACCATACCAATTATTAAGACACCTGAAAGTATTGTTCTAACTTTAAGTTTTATTCCACTAGTAAAAATTACAGATACCGCAGCTACTATAAGTACCAACATACCACTCATGTGCTTTTGTAAGTACATAAGTAAAATAACTATTAAAAGCATAATAGTTGGGACAATATATCCCTTTAATGTATTAAGTTTCTTTATATTTCTAGATAAATAAGTAGCAATAGCAATTACAAGTACTGGTTTCATTATTTCTGATGGCTGAAACTGAAAAGATTCTCCAAGTCCTAACCATCTTTTAGCACCATTTCTTGTTACACCAAAAGGAGTAACAACTAAAAGCAATAATATAGATGCAATTATGAAGGCTAGATAAGCCCATTTTTTATACTTTTTATAGTCTATTCTAGATATTACTATCATAGTAATAACGCCTACAACTGCATATATTAATTGCCTAATAAATAGGAAATTGCTATCACCATAATATATGAGTGCATGATATGAACTAGCAGATGCAACCATTACAAGTCCTATACATAATAGGGTTATTGTAATTACAAACATTCCAAAGTCCATACTTCCACTCGATTTTTTCACATTATCAACTTCTCTTTTCATTAAAAACCTCGATTATATTTAGATAAAGTATGCTACTAAACAGCATGCTATTGTTACAGCCCAAAATATTAATACAACTGTTGTTTCTTTATAACCACTTAATTCTAAATGATGGTGAAAAGGAGCCATCTTAAATAATCTCTTTCCATTTGTTGCTTTAAAGTATATAACTTGCAATATAACAGATATAGTATCAACAATACATACAAATGCTAAAACAGCAAGATATAATGGCATTTTAGTAATTAAAGCAACTATTGCTACTGCACCACCTAGCGCAAGTGAGCCTGTATCTCCTAAAAATACTTTAGCTGGATGCATATTAAATAGCAAAAAGCCTATGCAACTTCCAACAGTACTAGCTGAAAATATAACCATTTCAGTATTATTTTGTTTAAGAGATATTATAGTAAAGAAAGTCATTATTATAGCTACTACTCCTGTTGCGAGTCCATCTAATCCATCAGTTAAATTAACTGCATTTGTTGTTGCAAGTAATATAAATACTGCAAATAATATAAATAGTGGTATTCCTAAAGAAATTGGTTGATTAAATATTGGTATTATAATTGTTGTACCAAAATCAAAAACAAATAGATACAATCCCACTATTACTGCTGTAACTATAAATAGTCCTAACATTTTCATTTTTGGTGACATACCTTCTGGATTTTTTAATATTAGCTTTTTAAAGTCATCCATAAATCCAATTGCACCATATCCTAAAAGAGCTATTATAGCTAGTAGTAATGGTGGATATGTCTTTATATAAAATAATAATATTACTGTTACAACTAAAATTATAACAATTCCTCCCATAATAGGAGTACCATTTTTTTGAAGATGAGATTGTGGTCCATCTTCTCTAACTACTTGCCCAATTTTTTTCTTTTTTAATATTGGAACAACGATAAATCCTAATACTATCGTTGCTATAAATGACACAAATAATAAAGTCGTTTGTATGTTCATATTTTCTCCTTGTTTACTGAATATTTTTATCTGGCATTTCTTCTGCTAATTTTCTAACTACTTCTCTATCATCAAAATGAATTTTCTTATTATTTTTAACTTCTTGATATGTTTCATGACCTTTACCAGCTATTATAATTACATCACTTTTCCAAGCAATACGCATAGCAAATTTTATTGCTTGACGTCTATTTTCTATTGCTTTATATAATCCTCTAGTTTGTTTCATACCAGATTCAATATCTTTTATTATATCTTCTGGCTTTTCATTTCTAGGATTATCTGATGTTATAACAGTAAAATCTGCAAGTCTTCCTGCAATTTCACCCATCATAGCCCTTTTTTCCTTATCTCTATTACCACCACATCCAAATACACAAATAATTCTTCCTTTTGTATATTTTTTAGCAGATGATAATATAGCTTCAAGGCTTGCTGGTGTATGAGCATAATCTATTATAACAGTAAATGTCTTATTTATATCTAAAACTTCATTTCTTCCTGGAACTCTAAGTGCTGAAAAAGCCGCAATTATTGAGTCCATTTGTGCTCCAAATAGACTACATACACCAACAGCTGCAAGTGCATTATATACTGTAAATCTTCCAGGTATATTTATTCTTATTGTTTCTAATATCTTATTTACATACATTTTGAATTCAACATAAGAAGGATTAACTCTTACATCAGTAGCAGTTAAATCTACTGCATTGTCTAAGCCATAAGTTGCAATTTTTGTATCGATCATTTTAATAAGCTTTGGTGCATATATATCATCACCATTTATAATTGCAAAGTCTGACATTTTAAATAATTTAGCTTTTGCAGCCAAATAGTTATCCATTGTTTCATGAAAATCTAAATGATCTTCAGATAGATTAGTAAATACACTTACTATAAATTTTATCCCATATACTCTATTTAATTCTAAAGCATGAGAAGATACTTCCATAACAACATATTCCATTCCTGCATCTACCATTCTTGCAAGTAAAGCTTGTAAGTCTAATGACTCAGGAGATGTTCTAGTTGCCTCTTCTGTTACTGTACCATAAGTATTACAAATAGTACCAATCATTCCTATTTTTTTGGAAGTAGTAAGCATTATATCTCTAATCATATATGCAGTTGTAGTTTTTCCTTTAGTTCCTGTTACACCTATAATTTTAAGTTTTCTAGCAGGATTGCCATAATATGTAGCTGCCATAACAGCTAATGCAATTCTTGAATCTTCCACCTGTATATATGTTATATCTTCTTTTTTATCTTCTAAATCTTCTTGACAAACAATTGCAATAGCACCTTTATCTATTGCCTCTTGTATGTATTTTTTTCCATCTTCTTTATATCCGTTTATTGCAACAAATATGTCGTTTTTATCTATCTTTTTTGAATCGTATTCTATTTTATTAATCTCTTTATCTGTTTGACCACTAACTTTAACATTTGTTAAATTTTCTAATAAATATTGTAAAAGCATAATAAGCCTCCATTCTGATTAAAATATTATATCACATCTATTCTTTTGTTGCAATATCTTATGGTAACTCGCTCAAATCGTCTACACATTTTATTGTAACAATTGAACCTTTTTCAATTTCCTCATACGGTGTAACATCTTGAGTAAGTACATATCCTGTTCCTTCTACTCTTACATTAAGCCCAGCATTTCTAAATGTTTGTCTTGCAACTTCACTACTCATATTTCTTACATCAGGTACAGCGACTTTTTGAGACTCTTCTCCTTCTTTATATACCATTATTAATGAGCCTGGTTCAAGAGATGCTCCATATTTAGGTACTTGTTTAACAATTGTAGCATCATCTGAAAAATCAGAAACTGTCATAAGCTCAAATCCATTTTCACTTGCAGTACTTTTTGCTTGTGCAAAATTTACCTCTGTAATTTTTGGTACTACTACTTCATTATTTTCTGTCTCATTTACAGTATAGTCTGTTTGTACATCCATATACTTTAGTACTTCATCCACTATTGAAGCAACAATAGGGCCACAAATTGTAGCACCACCATGTCCTGATGGTCCAACAGGGTCATATAAATTCATTACTACAACTATTTCAGGATTACTTGCAGGTGCTATTCCTACAAATCCTGCTAAATATTTTGTATTATCTCCTCTACCATTTTCACCTGTTGCTGTTTTTCCTGCTATTTGATAATCTGATATTTTAGCAGATTTTGCAGTACCATAATTTACTGTATCTACTAATGCACTCATAATATCTGATGCAGTTTGCTCAGACATTATTTGCTTTAACACTTTAGACTCAATTTGCTCATCGTAGTTTCCAGCTCCACTTTTAATTTCTCTTACTATGTATGGTCTAACTAAATATCCTCCATTAGATACAGCACAATAATTAACTGCAGTTTGTAATGTAGTTATCTGTATAGTTTGACCAAAAGAAGATGTAGCAAGGTCTACTTCTGTCATAGTATCCTCATTGTGCATTATACCAGTAGCCTCACCAGGCAAATCAATACCTGTTTTAGAATCTAGGTTAAATGCTTTAATATATTTCATAAATGCAGCTATTCCCATTCTTTGTGAAACTTGCATAAATACAGGGTTACAAGAATTCATAATACCTTCTCTTAAAGATTCTTGACCATGTGGATTATAATATCTCCAACATTTAATATCCCAAGTACCAATTTTCATTGTACCTGAACAATAAAATGTTTTATCATCTATATTTACTATATTTTCTTCTAGAGCTCCAACAGCTGTTACTAGTTTAAATGTTGAACCTGGCTCTTGTGTATCTGATATTGCTTTATTTCTCCACATTTGATTTAGCGCTTCACTTTTTTGTGTAGACTCCATATTATCCCAATTAGCCTTTAATTCCTCTGTATTTGGTGTAAAAGGATCATTTGCATTAAATGTAGGGTAATTTGCCATAGCAAGTACTTCTCCAGTTGATGGACGCATTATTACTATACTTCCATACTCTGCTATGTTTTCTTCTACTGCTTTAGATAAATACTTTTCTACTATTGACTGTATTGTAGCATCAACAGTAAGGACAATATCTTTTCCATTTTCTGCTGCTATGTATTGTTCTTGTGTAAATGGTGTTTCTCTACCGCCACCATCAAAACTTGCTACAATTTTTCCTGGCTTACCAGATAAATCGCTATCATAATATGCTTCTACTCCTGCAAGCCCCTGGTTATCTGTTCCAACAAATCCAAGTACATGAGATAGTAATGTATCATACGGATATACTCTTAGCATATCTTCATCTACACTTATCCCTGTTATATCATTTTCCTCAATATATTCTAGCACTTTTTTTGCTTTTTCTTGCCCTACTTTACTTGCAATAGTAACACTTGAAACGTTCTTTTTTAAATTAGATAAAATTTTCTCTTTATCTTCTTCTAATATTTGTGCTAAATTATTAGCTATATCTTCTTTCTTATCTTTAGGAACACTATTAGGCACTGCTGTAACAATATTAGTAGATATACTTTGAGCTAATACTCTTTCTCCAGTTGTATCATATATAGTACCTCTTTTAGGTTCTACACTTTTACTTCTTGTTTGCTGTGAATATGCTCTTTGTGAGTAATATTCTGCTTTTACAACTTGGATATATGTTAATCTAGCAAATAATAATACAGCTGCAATGATACATACACACATCATTACTCTTGCTCTTTTTTTAGTATTGATACTTACATATGACACAAAACTCACCTCTTTTCCTATCAATAATAACCAAGACAAATCAAAAGTCCTACTACATAATACTTAAAATTTGTCTTGGTTATTCATAATTTTAGAAAAATATCCCTTTTATATAGTTAATTATTTTTTCTATAATAGTAGCTTCTTGATTTACCTGAATTTTATTAGTTATTTGAGACGTATCTATATACACTGTTTGACTACTATCAGCTTTCTTCATTCCTAATTGTTGTTTAGCATAAGCTTCTATTGCGTCTAAATCTGTGTTTTGGTCTACTTCTACTTGAGATGTTGCTGCTTCTGATGAAACAATTTCTAAATCGTTAATTAACTTCTGTACTTCTAGATTTTTTTCATTAATTAAACTAAATCTATAAGTTATTGTTATTGCCATAGCAAAACCGCAAAGTATAAATGCCACCATAGAAGCATTTTTCTTTTTTTGTGCTTTTTGTCTTTTTATACTATTAACTCTGGATACATTTCTTTTTCTAGTAGTATTTGTTTTTCGTCTTGGCATGTCGTCATTAGGTAATATTTTCCTTGCTGCAGAACCGTCTTGATAGTATTGACTACTAATTCTTCTAGCTGGCATTATACTTTTTCACCTCTTTTCTTATACCATTTAACTACTTGCTCTACTACATTAAAACTACATATATTACTTTATTATTCTTTCAAAAACTCTAAGTTTAGCGCTTCGAGCTCTTGGGTTTTCCTCTAATTCTGTTTCAGTTGAAACAATAGGTTTCTTATTTACTATCTTTCCGTATGACTTGTAATTACATA
>CANRAK010000057.1 GCA_947628575.1 uncultured Clostridia bacterium
ACAATATTTTGAGCTTCTTCTATCTTTATATGTTCAACATTAGAAAATATTTTACCTATTAAGTTAGTAGGTATTTTTTTTATATCACCACTAAATAATGCTCTACTTATTTCAACAGCTTTTTGGTATTCTTCTTCACCGTGAATATCACGAATTACTTCATGTGCTAATGTTTCTTGAGCAAGTCTTTTTTCAGGTGCTTCGTTATGTCTTTTAATTATATCTTCTATTTCACTTCTAGATAGGAAAGTAAATCTTTTTAGATATGTTTCCATCATAGAGTCTTCTAGATTATATAAGTATTGATATAACTCATAAGAAGAAGTCTTTTCAATATCTAGCCATACAGCATTTCCTTCAGATTTCCCCATTTTCTTACCTTGAGAGTCAGTAGCAAGTGGAATAGAGAAAGCATAAACTTCATCACCTGTTAATTTACGTATTATTTCTATACCAGTTGTTAAGTTACCCCATTGGTCAGAACCACCTATTTGTAGTGTAACACCATAGTTATCATGAAGATACTTAAAGTCTACACCTTGTATTAACATATATGAAAATTCTGCATAAGATATACCAATCTCTAATTGTCTTTTTACAAGCTCTTTATTAATCATATAATTAACATTTATATATTTACCATAATCTCTTAAAAATTCTATATAATTAACATTTTTAAACCAATCATAGTTATTAACACATTTAATTTTAAATAGATTTTCAACTTGTGCACTTAATTTAGTATAGTTATTCTCAATAACTTTTACATCAGCCTTTTCTCTTTCACCTGTTCCTCTAGGGTCTCCAACAAGACCAGTTGCTCCACCAACAAGAAGCATAGGTGTATGTCCTGCTTTTTGTAATCTTTTAGCTACTAGGAATGTTGAATAGTGACCAATATGTAGGCTATCAGCTGTAGGATCAGTACCAAGATAGAAAGTTAAGTGCCCATTATTTAATTTATCTATTAAATCTTCACTACTAATATCTTTAATTAGACCTCTCCATTGTAAGTCTTCGTATAATGTCATTTCTTTTTCCATTTTCATCCCACCTTTATTTAATACGCTTTTTAGTATACCATATTTAAAATTAAATTTAAAGGTAAAAAAGTATAATAAGTCAAATTTTTGCTAAAAAAACTAATCTTCTTGCAAAACATATATAAATATAGTAAGATATACTTATACAACGGAGGATTTGATATGGAAAATGTAGGAAAAAAGGAAAATGTAGTCGGTGTAAAAAAAGTAAAAAAGAAGTCTATATTAAAAAACTTTTATCCAGAGTATACTTTTGAAAAAGTAGAAGATATACCATATGAATTACTAAATAAGCTTGGAATAAAACTTATATTAATGGATATGGATAATACTTTAATTGATTCTAAAGGTAAGTTTTCAAAAGAGTTAAGAAAATGGATAAAAAATATAAAAGCTAAAGGAATAAAGCTATATATTGTAAGTAACTCTATATCTGAAAAAACAGTAAAAGCTGTTTCTAAAGCATTAGGTGTAAAGTATTTTTATAAAGCATCTAAGCCTTCAAGAAAGGGCTTTAGAAAAGTTTGTGATAATTTCCCTGAAATAAATAAAAGTGAAATACTTATGATAGGTGACCAGTTATTTACAGATGTATGGGGTGGAAATAGATTTAATATACGAACTATATTAGTTAGAAGATTAAATAAAAGAGAGATTTTTATAAGTAGAATTAAAAGACCATTTGAGAGATTAATACTAAATCATTATTATAAAAAAGAGGAAAATAACCAGAAATGTCGAGTATAATTTTAAATTTTATTTTATCAATAGTATGTGGTATTGTATTATCTAATTTTATATATTTAGCAAATAAAAAAGGTGGAAATGATTTTACAGTAAAAGAGTATTTTAAAAAATTTAATATAAAGCATACTGAACTGCAGTATGTAATTGTATTTATTATAATATTTCAGATTTTATCTAACTTTAATTCGTTATCTAAAATGCTAATATATTATCCGTTAACTTTCGCTTTAATACTAGCATTTATAATGGATATAAAGTATATGATAATACCTGACACTTCAAATATTATAATACTTGCTAGTGGCGTAATAAATATTATATTTAACTTTTCTAAAGAGGTAGCTCTTAGCAGTATATTAGGCCTTTTAGTAGGTGGATTATTCTTTTATATTGTAAATATTGTGTTTGCTAAACTTACTGGAAAGATAGGCTTTGGCTTTGGAGATATTAAGATACTTGCTACAGTAGGACTACTTTTTGGCCTTAAAACTATAGTAGTTATAATGATTATGAGTATAATAATATCTGCATTATTTAGTATAGCTTTTTTAATATATAATAAAATTATAAAAAGAAAAGAAGAATATTTGCCATTTGGTCCATTTATTGTAATAAGTACAATAATAGTATGTATAATTCCAGCCACAACTATTGTACAAACATATTTTAATTTAATAGATAAAATAATAGAAAAAATAGGTGGATAATTTAAGTAGTAATATGAAAATATTACTACTTTCTTTAATACATAATTACATAATAATATTTACTTTTTTATACAATTAGTGTATAATCATATCTAGGTGATTTATGTTGAAATTTGGAGTAGCAGGTGGGCCAGAGGCTTTCTATATAGAAAATAAGCATTCGTATCAGATGCCAAGCTATTTAAATAAAATAGGACTTGATGCTTATGAATATCAATGCTCAAGAAGTGTTAAGGTATCAGACGATATAATTAATAAAATACGAGAGGAAGCTAGTAAATATAATGTACAATTAAGTGTACACGCACCATATTATATCTCTTTATCTACTCAAGATGAAGAAAAGCAAATAAACACAATCAAATATATCACAGATACTATGATTGTAGCCAAGAAAATGGGTGCAGATAGAATAGTTGTACATGCTGGTGCGTTACTTGGTCTTGATAGAGAGTATGCAGTAGAAAGTGCATGTAAATTGCTAAAAAGAGCATTAGATGAGGCAGATAAGTTAGGAGTAACTGGCGTAACTGTATGCCCTGAAACTATGGGAAAAATAAATCAGCTAGGAGACAGCAAAGAAATAATACAAATGTGTAAAGTAGATAAAAGACTAATACCGACAATAGATTTTGGTCATTTATACTCAAGAAGTATTGGAAAGCTCAACTCATATAGCCTATGGAAGCAAGAATTACAGATGTATATAGATGAGCTTGGATATGAGAGAATGAAGAATTTCCATGCACACTTTTCACACATGATATATACAGAAAAAGGTGGAGAAAAATGTCATGTTAAATTTGAAGATGAAGGATATGGACCAGATTTTTCACAAGTGTGTAGAGCAATACTAGATTTAAAACTAGAACCAAGAATTATTTGTGAATCTGCAGGAACACAAGATGTAGATGCTAAAATAATGAAGAAAATATATTTAGAAATGAAGGGAAAAAATAATGAGTAAAGTAGAACTATTAGCTCCAGCAGGGAGCTTAGAAAAAGCAAAAATTGCATTTATGTACGGAGCAGATGCTGTATATGCAGGTACAGCTAAGCTATCTTTAAGATCAAGAGCAGAGTTAAATGATGACTCACTAGAAGAGACTATAAAGTATGCTCATAGTATAGGCAAGAAAGTATATGTTGCTTTAAATATATATGCAAATGACACAGATTATGAAGAAATTAAAAACCAAATAAAAATAATAAAGCAATGTAAAGCTGATGCTATAATAGCAAGTGATCCTGGCGTTATAATGATGATTAAAGAAATAGCTCCAGAAATAGATATTCATATTAGTACACAAGCTAATACAGTAAGCCTACATTCAGCAATGTTTTGGAGAGATTTTGGTGCAAAAAGAGTTATACTTTCAAGAGAGTTAAGCAAAGAACGTATAGAGTATATAATGAAAAATAAGCCTAAAGACTTAGAAGTAGAGATGTTTATTCATGGTGCTATATGTTATGCTTATTCTGGAAGATGCTATTTAAGTAAATATCTTGCAAATAGATGTGCTAACCAAGGTGATTGTGCACAACCATGTAGATGGCAATATAAGATAACAGCACAAGAGGTTAATAATCCAGATAGTATAATTAATATAGATTATGATGAAAAAGGTACATATTTATTTTCTTCTAAAGATATGTGCTTAATAAAAGAGATACCAACAATTATTGAAATGGGAGTAGATAGCTTAAAAATAGAAGGCAGATTAAAGACAGACTATTACTTAGCAACTGTAGTAAGAGCATATAGAAATGCAATAGATGATTATGAAAAATTAAAAGAGCAAGGAAAAGAAAATGAATATGATTATACTAAATATTTAAGTGAACTAGAAAAAGTTAAGACTAGAGGACTTTCTGAGTTTTATTTTACAGATGATAAAAATCAAGATATACATGATTTTGATGGTAAAAGTGAAAATTTAGAATATGAATATGGCGCAAGAATAGTAGAAAAACAAGATAATGATATTTATATAGCAGAAATTAAAAATAAATTATCTTTAGGAGATAATTTAGAAATACTATTACCAGATACAATTGAAGAATGTAAATTTAAAATTGAAGAATTATATGATATTAAAACAGGAGAAAAAATAGATACAATTAATCCTGGAATAAAAGGACAACAAGTAAAAATAAAAATACCATATAATTTAGTGCCAGGAACAGTAATAAGAAGAAAAAGATAATAATATAAAGCAGTGATTAGTCACTGCTTTAATTATATTCATCATATATATTTCCTAGAATTTCTTCTATTGCATCTTCTAAAGTAATAAGTCCTACAGTTCTATGTTCGTCTTTTACAATAGCCATAGGCTGTCTTTCTTTTTGCATTACTCTAAATACATCATCTACTTTATCGTCAGCATTTACAAAAAATGCAGGATGTAGAAGTTTACTTATATTAAATTTTGATTCTTTAGAGTATTGAAGAATTAAGTCTTTTATTACAAGAACACCAACTACATTATCTAATTTATCTTTATATACAGGTATTCTAGAGTACTTACAAGTTCGTATTATATTAAGTAATGCTTTATCACTAATATATGTATCAACTGCTATCATTTTTTCTCTTACTGTCATAACTTTTGATGCAGGAGTATCATCAAATTTAAAAATATTAAGTATTATATTTCTTTCTACATCATCAATAATTCCATCTTCTTTACCTTTAGATATAATGGAAATAATCTGTTTTTCAGTAAGTTTATCTTCAGTTTCAGTTTTTATCCTAAATAGTTTACATACTAGATTTGTTGAAGCAGTAAGTAGCAATACAAAAGGATAGAATAAAAATTCTAATATATATACTATATTTACAACTAGGTATGCCACTTTTTCAGGATAAGCTAGTGCAATTTTTTTAGGAACTAGTTCACCTAAGACTAAAGTAAAATATGAAAGAATTAGAGTAACTAGAATTATCATAACAGGCTCAAGGACTGATACAGATATATTGACAAATGGAGCAATAATTTCCACAATTTCTTCTGCAAAAGTCTCTGCAGCAAAGGCACTAGATAAAAATCCTGCTAAAGTTATACAAATCTGTATAGTTGCAAGGAAACTACTTGAATTTTCTAATAATTTCTTTATTCTACTAGCTTTTTTATTTCCCTTTGCAACATTATCTTGTAAATCAAATTTGTTTAATGAAACAAAAGCCATTTCACTAGCAGAAAATAATCCGTTTAATATTATTAATATAAAAACTACTAATAAATTTACAAACATAATATCAACATCCCTCATAAATATCATATCATATATTAAAATAAAGTACAATAAAAATTAAAAATTACATAAAATGTGATATTTTAGTTGCTTTTTTACAATACTTATAGTATAATAGTAGTGTAATAAAGACATAAATAAAAAAATTAATAAACAACCTCTACGAAAAGATGCACTAAAAAAGTGCATCTTTTATTTTTAAAAATCTATAAATATATTTGGATTTAGTGCACTAGCAGGGCTAGTGTTTTTTCTAACTTCAAAGTGAACGTGATGTCCTTCAAAATCTAGTACTGTTGCACGTTTATTTGGATTGCCACCTTCTTGTGCAATAACTTGATTTTGGTAAACATAGTCACCATTTGATACATTAATTATAGATAAGTTACTATAATAAGTATATATTTTCATACCATTTATTTCATGTTCAATTATTAATTCATTTCCTTTATCCAAGTCATGGCCAACATAACATACATAGCCATTTTGAACAGCATATACATTATCTTGATAATTTTCACATGCTATATCTATACCTTGATGGGATAAATCATATTGACAAGTTATTAAACCATCTGCAGGCATTACCATAGTTTTTTTACAATTTTTATAATAGTCAACACCAAATGAATACGTAAATGAATCTAAAATTCCTTCATTTGAGCTTTCAAGTGAATAAAATTCACGTTTTTCATTAAGTTTTGCTTTTAAAAAAGTAATAGGCTTAAAGTAAAAAATTGCCACAATTATTGCTATGATTATTAGTATCTTTTTATTAAATATCTTCCTTTTAGTAGAAGATATAAACTTAGATAGTTTTCTACTATATTTTTTTGTTTTAAATTTTTTGACAGTTACTGTTTCGTTGTTTTTTACTTTTCTATTTTGCTCTATATTATCTTTTACACCAATATAAGTTACATCGTCCATACTAATCTATAATTGTTATTCCTAGAAGTTTAATAAAGCTCATTGCTTGCTGACTTGTAAGAATAACTCCCTTTATATCATTAGAATATGTTATTATTCCAGAAATATCACAAGTTCTCAAATCTAATCCATTTAAAGAAGTATTACTAAAGTTAGTTTGAGTAAGATTAGACTTATCAAACTCTACAGATTTAAGTGTAATATTAGATAATAGAGCTTGCTCTAAATTACAATTAGAAAAGTTTGAATTATTTATACTGCTATCATTTAAAATACAGCCAATCATAATACAGTTGTCAAAAATTACATTGTCAAAATATGTTCCAGTAAATATAGTTCCAGCAAATTTACAATTAATAAACTTGACTCTTTTTAAAGTGGACTTTTCAAGATTAACAGCAGTAAAATTACAGTTCTCAAATATAATGTCATTAAAATCTGCTTTAGGTAGTTTTGAACCTTCAAAATCTACGTTCTTAAATCTAGAATAGGAAATAACAATTTCATCTAAACTAAATTCTTTTAAAACATCATCTTGAATAGTACATTCTTTAATTGTATCGTTAAATGCTAAAAATTCTTCGATACTATAAAGGACATCTAAAGAGTCTGGTATTTTAGGCTGTGAAATCATAAAAACCACTCCTTTGACAGTATAAGTATATATTTTTTTAGGCTGTTTGTCAAATTTTAAAAAATTATGAGAAAAAAAGTAGAATTTAAAATTTTTTTATAGTATAATCATAAAAAAGGAAAGTCTATATTTTAGGGGGAGAAATATGGAACTTAATGAGCTAATTGGAAAGAAGTTAACTGCGGAGCAAAAATATAAATTTCAACGAGATAATGGGAAAATGCGACTAATTAACAATATAGTTATTATTCCTATTGTAACAGCGATTATTGGTATTTACCTAGAGTCTATTTTAATTGTTTCAGTAAGTGTATTTTGTATAATAGCGTTTCTTATACTTCTTGCATATAATGCGTTAAATAAAAAAAATACTGTATATGATAACGTTATAATACCATTAGTACTTAATGAAAAGTTTAATAAAATAGAGTATATAGGAGAAGATGACTCAGTTATAGATGAATTTAATAATTCACAGCTAGTTGAAGATTATAATAAGATAAGATGCAGTAACTATTTTAAAATAAATGAAGATAAATATACTATAAATATTGCAAAGGTTACAACAGACAAGCTAAATATTGAAGAAAATGATGGGGTAGTAGATAAAGATTTGGAACAAAACTTCTCTGGTATATTTGCGTATACTAAGCTACCTAATAAATTTAGCAGTGAATTTAAAGTAATAGAAAATGAAAAAAACATCTTAGATGTTAATACAGTAGATACAACAAATACAGAATTAATAAA
>CANRAK010000058.1 GCA_947628575.1 uncultured Clostridia bacterium
AAAGTTTACTTCATCTCCTGCTTCTACTCCTACTAATTCTCCTCCAGTTAAATCTACAACATTAGATTTGTTATATTGTCTATCTGTTGCATCTACTCCTATTATTGTTATATGTTTTGGACTTATTACTACATCTACTGCACTGTGGTCTGGTTGTGTTAATGTGTAGTTAGCTGCATCTTTTCCTGTAAGAGTTATTTCAGGTACTGTTACATTATGTGTTCCTACTTGGTCACTATCTGCTGTTCCTGTTGCAGGTAATACAAAGTTTACTTCATCTCCTGATTCTACTCCTACTAATTCTCCTCCAGTTAAGTCTACAACATTAGATTTGTTATATTCTCTATCTGTTGCATCTATTCCTGTGATTGTTATTGTTTTTGGAGTAACTACATATTGTCCTTTAATACCTGTTTCGTATTCTACTCCTTCATATTTAACTTTTAAATTGTAATTATATGTTTTAACATCATTTGGTAATGTTTTTGCATCATCGTAGTATTCTACAATTTCTGCACCATGTGGATTTGTATATTCTACTCTATGGTCATGAGAATCATATACATTTGTTTCTTTTGTTACTTCTATTCCATCTATTAATCCACAAATTGGACATTCATCTAAACTAGAACTGTAATCTGGATGTCCTAGTCCAGCAGTACATTTTTTGTATATATTAGTAATATCAACATCTTTTGTTGAAGTATTTCCTAATTTATCTTCTGCTTTTATTGTATAAGTTTCATTTTTAGAAACTGTATATTTATATACTCCATCTTGTGGAGTTACTTCATTTCCATCAAGATAAACTTTTGATAATCCTGAATGTAAATCATTTGCTGTTATTATAATATCTACTGTTTCAGTTGTGATAGATTCTGGGTCTATTGTATATGAAATTTCTGGAGCTGTATTATCTAGTTTATATATACATACAACTCTATCATCACTTACATTACCAGCATTATCTTTTGCAACTATATGTAAATATTTTTCTCCTGTTGTATCACTTATATTTATTGTATCATTTGCTTCTGTTTTCCATGCACCATAACTTCCTGGTACTTCTTGTCCTTCTGTTACAGCATATTGGTATGAATTAAATCCACTTCCACCTTCATCTGTAAATTGTACATTTATATCTATACTCTTTGTCCAATCACATTCTATTGGATTAACTATAAATTCTGGTGCTATTTTATCTCCAGTTACTTCTATAGTTCTACCAAATCTTTCAGATTTTCTACCATCTTCTGTTGTAACTGTTAAGTATACTTTATAATTTCCTTCTGCTAAATCACTAAAGTCTGTTTTTGGTGTACTTCCAGTATAAATTTGTGTAGTACCATCTTCTTTATACATTTCCCATAAATAAGTTGTTAATTGTTTTCCTTGTGGGTCATATGAAGAATCTACATATTGAACATTTTTATCATATTTAGTAATTGGATCTGTTGTAATATTAAATCTAGCTACTGGAATACCATCACCAATACTTGCAGTTTGTGTTGCACTCCATGCGCCTTGTAGGTCTTTAACTCTTAATTGTACAACGTAATGTTTACTTGTATCAATTGTTGTTAATTGTCCATCACTCCAAGTACCATCTTCAACACATAGATATTTCCATTCATATTGAGCAATACCATTATTTGCTTCTGATTGTTTATCTAAATCATAAGATTGACTACCATCTAATGTTACTGTTGTTCCATCTACTTGCATATCTATTATTGCAACTGGTCTTCTATGAACGTATACATCTGTTGGTATAATATTTTGATCTCTAAATGTTATTTTAAAATCTCCAACTTTATCAAAAACATTGATAAAATCACTTAGATATTGTCCAGACTTAGCAAATTGTCCCATATTATTTTCATAATATTCATAATCATGATTTACTTTCCATTTACCATATGGCCATTGATCATCTGCTGTACCTGTTTGAATACTATCAGGTGTTATTGTAATATCAATTGGCTCTCCAACTATAACATATTGTGTATCTTCTGGTTCACCAATTACTTCTTTGATATATTGTGCAGTTTCTTCCATTAAGTTTCCATCTGTATTCATGAAAAATTTACCATTAGTGTCATTATCTTTAATTAATCCTTCAAATTCTTCTTCATTTACACCAACACCCCATGATACGAAGTATATTGTATCATCAAGTAATCTTGACAATATTTCAGTATATTTTGCTTTATCTTGTAATTCTTCGTTTTGTGTATCATCTACATCTACTAAGAATTTATATGAATTTTCTCTCCATTCTGGTTCTTTTAATACTTCTGTATAACTCTTTATATCTTCTGTTTGTAAATTAATTCCTGTTAAAGCAAAATGTCCTATATCTTCACAGCCATGACTATAGTGATCTGTAAAGAATCCATATCCATTTCCTATTGTATTATCATCAAGTGGAATATCATAAACATATGGTGATGATAATCCTCCACCAGTTACAGTAATTTGCGTACTAGAAGCTACAACAGTAAGGTCACCTGTTTTATTAATATTAAGTCCTGCTACTTTTGTTTTTTGCATAGGTGTTGAATGATCATTTTTTGTATATGTAAATTTCCAAATTGCTCCATTTTTATTTCCTGATCCAGAATAATAATCATGACCACTTTCATTAAAACTAAGTGCATAACCTGTTAATTTATTTCCATCTTCTTTAACTCTAAGTAACATTCCAGCGGCTTTAAAGCTATCACCAAAATCTATATCATAGTGGAATGAAAACTTTTGCTCTTGATCTTTTTCTGGCATTATCCAAATAGCATTTTTTCCTTCTTTGGAATTGTTTCCTTTCATAGTTACATCTGCTCCATTATTTTGTCTAGTTATAGATCCTATTGAAGATGATACATCTTCTTTCCATTGGAATGATGTAGTATTTTCAACTAATACCATCTCAGATGCAATTACATTAACATATTCTGTGTCAATGTTAAGATTTTGTAATTCTCTAAATAAATTTTCTTTAAAGTTATCTACATCAGCTCTAGTTTTAGATTTAGCTAAAACTATATCTACAACTGGCTTTTGCATTATACTCATTTTAACTTCTTGTCCACCTTCTTGAGCACCTGCTATTTTTGCAATGCCATCAGATTGAATATTTTCTGATTTTGGTTCATTTCCTCCTTCCATTTCATTTACTTGGTTAGTAGTACTATTTTCTACAGTTTTTAAACTGTCACTTGTTACTTTCTTATGTCCTTTAGTATATACTATTGAAACCATAACAAGTAATACAAGTGTAGTAAGAATAAAAAATTTTTTCTTTTTCATAATCTATCCTCTCTTTCCTTTATTACCTCGTATAATTACATTTTATCTCAATTAAATACAATTTTAAACAAATTACTATTTTTTATAAAGATATACATTTATAAATCAAAATTGTATTACATTAATATTAAGAACAATAAAAAATAAAAACACTATTGTAACATAAAAAAAAAAATAATTACATTGTTTTGTAAACTATATATTTTTTTAATAATAATACATTTTTATACAAAAAAAGAGGCTTTCGCCTCTTTTTTAATTTGATTTAAAGATATCTAATATCATTGCAGAATCAGTTGAATTAAGTACTCCATTATTATCCATATCTCCTAGTCTATAATCCTCTTCTGTTGCATTACCATTTTTATATAAATCTAATACCATAGCAGAATCAGTTGAATTAATAACGCCATCCTTATTTACATCACCCTTTAGATAATCTGAAACAACTAATTTAAATTTGAAATAAATTGGTTGATCATTGTAATCACCAAATTGTTCGGATAAAGTACCCTCAACTCTTTCAAGTCCTTGAGAATAAGAAATTCCATCGCCATCTTCATCATCTTTTAATTGCTTTTTATAATTTTTTAAAGGACAAAGAATACTATATTCACCAGCTTTATCCACTATAACTCTTGCTACATTTCCACCTAACTCATAATCTGTATCAAAATCAGATGAAATAACATTTTCTATTTCTATTTCATCATTTGCTTTTAAATCGTTACTGATCGTAAAACTATATGTATTACCAGTATTTACATAAAATGTTGGACAATTATCCTCTTTATAAACTGGTGTCATATTACCAGATGAAATTCTTATGCCTTCTTTTTTAGACTCATTATTAATTATTAAAGAGTATTCTTTAGTTAAACTCTTACCATCTGGACCTGTTACATTAGCTCTTACTTTAATATTTCTAGAAATATCTACAGCTCCTCTTATATGTAAAACACCTTCATTATCTACATTTACTGCAGGCTGTCCATCTATTTGACCTGGATCACCAACAAGAGAATAAGTAATAAGTTGTGCCTTAGCGACTTTTGCTTTATCATATCCATCATAAGTAGCCTTTGGTCCTTGTATATGAACTAGACCTGCACTGTCAGCTTCTTTATTTGATATATCTACGTTAAAGCATGTTATAACCTTTCCTGTTTTATCACTTTCAAAAGTAAATCCTTCTATACCCTTTACAACTGTAATTTTATATTCTGCAGGAGTTATTATATTAGCAGTTGATGCAAGAACAGTAACATCACCTACTCCTGTAAATGTAACAACACCACTTGAATCTACTGTTGCAATATCATCTCCTTCTCCCTTTTTAATAGAATATTTAATTTCATCTTTACTAATTGATGGAATAACTTTTGTACTTAGTTCTAATCTGCTGAATTTATCTCCAGATGAGTATGACTGTACATATCTACCATCTTTTATATTTGTAAGAGAAGAACTTAACTCTATCTTTTGAGCAGGTGCAACAATATTAACTTCAAAAGTTCTTTCTTTTACACCACTTCTCTTAATTTTAATTTTACCAATTCCATTTACTACTAATTTATTTCCATTCTTAATTGATGCAATGTTGTTTCCAGAAACTACACTCCATGCTAAGTTAGGATTTGTTTCAAGTGCATCTTCTGGATAAGTTTTAGCACTTAAATTATATTCGTAAGGCTCATTACCTGTGATAGTAATTGTTTGTGTAGTTGTAATTTTCTTACCACAATCATCAAGAACTATATTTTTACCATTTACAGTAACTATAGATTCAACACTAGAAATCTTAGAGCTTACACTAATATTTGAAACTCCACCATAATTTCTATTATCATGATACATATCTGACATAGCTGATACATATGTTATTAAACTATATTGTGAAACGTTTTTATTTGGAGCAATAACTTTTAATTGTATATTTTTTATTAATTTTTCTGATGAGTCAATGCCCACATTTATTGCTTCAACTTGGAAATAATCATTTAGATTTTTATCTATTTGATTATCTAATTGGAAAATGTATGCTCCTTTATATTTACTATTATCTGGTGTTTTTGTTAGAAAGTATTGATTATTACCATCACTTAAAACCCATTGAATATCCAAAATTTCAGTAACATCGTCTGGAACTGTTACTACTTTAAATACTTGTGATGTTTTTTCTGAAGCATCCATCTCTACACTAGAAGGTGTCATTGTTACATCTTTTAAGCTTATGTAAGGCATAAGTATTATTTGGTCAGTAACATCTGAGCCATCCATTTTTACAGATATTACAACTTGCTCCTCAGATGGTTTACTAGCATATATAGTACCATCTTGTGTAACACTTATAACATCTGGATTTGAAGAAGTCCAAGTTAATTTTAAATCTGCTACATCTGTATTTGAAAGTTTAACTCTAAGTTTTAATGCTCTACCTATAGGAGCTTGATAAACATTTTGATAGTCTGGCATTTTATATAAATTTGTTGTATCAATCACCATTGAATTAGGTGTTGTTGGATTCATCAAAGAATCTGCATATTCAAATACTGTTCTATATTTGTATGTAGCATTTTTATTTTGTTTTTTAACATCAGTTAAATTATTAATTGTTACTTCATATACATAGCCTGTCATAGGTTCTATATCATGGTCATAGAATAAAATTTTATTAGCCGCTGAAGTAATTACTCCATCATTAAAGCATACATTTTGATAAATTTTTCCATCTTCATTTACTTCTGAAGTAAAGTTCCATGTTTTTCCTGTGTTAATACATTTAACAGTAGTAGTTGTATTAGGATTAACAAGATATTTATCTTCATTAAAAGATGCAGTCCACTTAAATCTTCTATTTGTTAATGTTTCTAAGAATGTTACACCATTTACAGCTGGTAAACCGTTACAATCATAATCTAAACTTTGAAATCCAGATAAGTTAACTGCCCCTACAAAGCCAGTTATTCCATAACCAAATAATGAAAATGTAGGTTTTAATAAATCTCTTCTATGTCCTAATGTAAAATCTTTATCATCGCCCTCATCCATTAATAACGCTTTAATATGATATAACATGGTATCTACATTTGTAGATTTAAGTGCGAATGATATATTACTTCCCCATGATTTTTCATCACCAATGGCAATTTTATAATACTCATCAGATAATCCATCAGGCTGTTCTGGATGGTGGGATATTCCTAATTTTAAGTATAAATATCTATATTGAAGTAATGTTGTTAAATGTTGTATAATATTAAATCCCTCGGAATCAGCTTTTACTAGTCCTAGACCACTTCCAGCTCTTATAGCATTAAAATATGCTGTAATACCTTCTTTTTTATCATCAATTAATTCACCTGCACGCATTTTAGATAGATTATCATATATAGGTTCAGTTTTATAAAGTTGACTAGATTTATTTAACTTACTCATTGCTTCATTATAATATGCTCTACCACTTGCAAGTTTATTTGCTTCATCTTGTGTTAATTCTATAGCATCATTTCTATCAAATATTTTTGGAGAATATGCTGTTCCAATTAAAGTTTTCTTTGCATAATTATATGTCCAAACAGGAACATTTCTCTCACTCAAGTCTTTATTTTTTTGCGCTTTAGCCATACCTGCAAGTAATAAAGGGTTAAAAATGTAGTATGATGAATAAGATAATTTAACATTTGTACTAGTACCTATTGCAGTATAAAAAGTTGTACCAAATCCACTTCCCATAGTGTAATTTAATAAATTACTTTTAAATTCTAAAAATTGATTGTTAATATAAAAAAAGTTTTCAAGAGTTTCAAATGTATCATTTCCATTTGCATCTTTATCTGTTTCTAAAAAACTATCATCTCTATTATAATAATGTATTAATGCATTATACATTAATACAGCGTGTTCTGACATATCAAGCATTACTTTAGATTGAACACCCATATCTTCAGCAGAACCTATATCTTTTGCATCGCTTAAATAGTTAACTTTACAATATTCTTCCTCAAATCTTTCAGTATAAGAATTTACTATTCTACTAAAGTTTCCACCTAAATATACACTTTTATTATAATATACACCACCTACAATTTTTCCATCATCAGATAATAAACATCCATATAGGGTATTTCTTTCATTATATGGATAATTATCTCCGAAACTGTATGTGTTTGTTTTATATGATGGATCTACTGAGCCATAACTAAATATTTTTCCATCAGCAATTGTTTCAATATACAAATAATCATCAAAATTATTTCCTGTATAAAAACTATATGCCTTACCTCCGAACAAAGAATCAGTTTCAAGTCTTATTTTTCCTCCATACCATGAAGCAATTTCATCAACAGTAGTTTCTTTTGTTATAATTCTACCTGTTCCATTAACTTCAATATACATCAAGTCATTTTTTGTAAATTGACTATAACTTGAGGCATTTACATGATTTGCAACCAATCCCACAAATAAAATAAATATAAAAGACATAACAAATTTAATCTTTTTCATATAACTTTACCCCTTCCGAGCTACATTTCATACATATTTTATACAAAAATTTTATCAAATAATGTCTAAATATTAAATATATTAGCTTAAATTTGTAAAATTATTACAGTAAATATTACATTTATGAAACAAAAAAGAAAGGATAGATTTCTCTACCCTTTCACTATGTTAATTCAAGTTATTTTG
>CANRAK010000059.1 GCA_947628575.1 uncultured Clostridia bacterium
GAAACAACACCACCTAAAAGATATAATTCAGGGTCAATGATACTTGCAATGGAAAATGCAGGTAAATTAATTGAAGATGAAACATTAAGAGAACAAATTAAAGGTAGTGGAATTGGTACAAGTGCTACAAGAGCTGAAATAATAAAAAAGCTCGAAAAGATAGACTATATTAATACTAATAATAAAACACAAATACTAACACCTACTAAAAGAGGAGAGGCAGTTTATGATATTGTTTTAAAGACAATGCCAGATTTATTAAATCCAGAGCTTACTGCAAGCTGGGAAAAAGGACTTACTATGGTAGCACAAAAAGAGATAACAGCCGATGAATTTATGGCTAAACTTGAAAGCTATATACGAAATAAGGTAGTTAGATTTAAAAAGACTAGAAATGAGTATTTGTATGGCTTTTAAGTATTGATATTTTTATTTTTTATTGTATAATTATATTATGTGGAATTTTTTTAAAGGAGAGTTATAAATTATGGAATATGAAGAAATAGAAGAAAAAATGCAAAAAGCTATTGATTATTTATGCGAAGAATTAGCAGGAATTAGAGCAGGAAGAGCTAATCCAGCTATACTAAACAAAGTAACAGTAGAATATTATGGTGTACAAACACCTTTAAACCAAATAGGTGCAATATCTGTACCAGAAGCTAGACAAATATTAATAACACCATGGGATAGATCACTTCTTGGTGCAATAACAAAAGCTATACAAGTAGCTGAGCTTGGTGTTAACCCAATAAATGATGGAAATGGTATCAGATTAACTTTTCCAGAACTAAATGAAGATAGAAGAAAACAAATTGTAAAAGATGTTAGAGCTTTAGGAGAAGAAGCTAAAATCGCTATAAGAAATGTAAGAAGAGATGGAATAGACGATGCAAAAAAATTAAAAGCAGCAGGTGAAATGACTGAAGATGAACTAAAAGGAGCAGAAGAAAAGGTACAAAAAATTACAGATAAATATACAGAAAAAGTAGAAGAAGTTATAGCTGAAAAAGAGAAAGAGGTAATGGAAGTTTAAAGTGGGGGTTTTTTAATTGAAAGAGGGTTTTAAAAGAATAGCAACCGCATTTCTTTTTATGATAGTATTAATAACAGTTTTTGTTATCAATAATCCAATAGTAGACTCTGCTTTTGTAGTATTATTATCATTTTTAGGAATGTATGAATATAACAAATGCTTTAAAGCAAAAGGGCATAAACCTATATCGTTAATAGGATATATAAGTTGTTTAGGTGTATTATTAGTAGGAGCAAATATAGACTACAAGGTAAAAATAAATATTGTAGCAATTGCTTTACCAATAATACTTATACTAATGTTTGCATATATAGTAGTAAAAAAATTAGAAGTGGGCATTGTTGATTTAGCTATAACAGCGTTATCAATAATATATATTCCATTCTTATTTTCATTTATTAAGTTATTAGCTATATTACCAAATGGTAGAATATTCTTACTGCTTGCTTTTGCAAGTGCTATGGCAACAGATACATTTGCTTATGAGATTGGCTCTAGATTTGGAAAACACAAGTTATCACCAATTGTAAGCCCTAAAAAGAGTATTGAAGGCTCAATAGCAGGTATTATAGGCTCAATTGTTGCATGCGTTGTTATAAGTATTATAACTAATACATATTTTAATACTAACTTTAATATAATAGTAATAGCAGTTATGGGATTAGTTTTAAGTATAGTAGGACAAATAGGAGATTTAGCAGCATCTTCAATAAAAAGATACTGTGAACAAAAAGACTTTAGTAACTTATTGCCAGGACATGGTGGCGTACTAGATAGATTTGATAGTGTAATGTTTATAGTACCAATTATGTACGCATTTACATATATATTAAGTATAATTTAAGGAGGCCGGTAAATTGATAGGTTTTTTAATAACCATTATAAAACTTTTAGCAATAATTTTAGTTGTAGCAACTATTCATGAGTTTGGACATTTTTTAGCTAGTAAATTACTAAAAGTTGGAGTTGATGAATTTTCAATAGGATTTGGACCAAAAATAGTGCAGAAAAAATTTAAAGGTACAATGTATTCTTTAAGATGGTTACCTCTTGGTGGATATTGTGCTATTGAGGGAGAAGAGCCTAGTGAAGATGGTATAGAGACAGATAGCTCATACCAAAAGAAGAATGCTTTTGAAAAAATAATAATTCTTTCAATGGGTGTTATATTTAACTTTATTTTAGCACTTGTTGTATTTTTATGTGTATATCTTCCAGGTAATGTTGCAACAACTGAAATAAGATCTTTCAGTAACAATTCAGTATTACTTGAGGCTGGACTTCAAGAGGGAGATAAAATAGTATCATTAAATGGAAAAAAAGTAGAACTATATTCTCAAATATCTAATTTTAGATTAGGTGAGGGAGTTAAAGATGTTCAATTACAGTATGAAAGAGATGGAAAAATAAACGAAGTTACTGTAAAGAATGCACAAACTACTGAGGGTAAAATTGGAATTAACTTTAAAGTAGATGAAAATGGTGAGTCAAAAAATATAGTAGAGCTTACAGGTGCAGGTACTAGTGCTGCTAAAATTGGTATAAAATCTGGAGATATAATCTTATCTGTGGATGGTATATCTACACCAGACGCTACAAGTGTAGTAGAAACTATAAAAGATAAAGCTGGAAAAGAAATTAAAGTTCAAGTACAAAGAGGAGAAGAAATATTAGATTTCAACCTTACACCAGAAGCTAAAGAGGTTTTTGACTTAGGTATAGGAAGTATAGCAACAGAAAAATCTAATTTAAAATATGCATTTATTGAGACTATTGAGAATATAAAGAATATAGTAGGTTCATACTTAGACTTATTTACAGGTAAAGTATCTATAAATAATATGTCAGGTATAGTTGGAATAGGTGAAGTTGTTTCTAAAAGTCAAGGAATAATTAATTTCTTTATGCTAATGGCAATGATTAGTATGGCTGTTGGTGTAGCAAATATCTTACCATTTCCACCACTTGATGGAGGAAAAATATTCTTAGTTTTAATAGAATGTGTTACTAGAAAAAAAGTATCAGAAAAAGTTGAACTTACAGTATCATATATTGGACTTGGATTATTATTACTACTAACATTATTTGTTACATATAAAGATATAATACGAATTATATAATAAGGAGGATGATATTATGACAGAAGCATATATTGTTCTAATATTTGCTGCTATTGCTGTATTAGTAGTTGCAAAATTACTAGCATGGCCAGTAAAGAAAATTATGAAGCTAGCAATTAATATAGTACTTGGTGTTATCTTAATTTATTTAGTTAATACATTTGGAGTAAATATTGGTATATCAATACCATTTAATATAGTTACAGCTCTTGTAGCAGGTATATTAGGCGTTCCTGGAGTAATATTACTTATTATAATTAATTTCTTTAAATAATAATTTGTAATTTTTGCATGTTGTATATTTTATTTATTATAACTCAAACTAATATTAGGTGAAAGTTATGAAAAATAGATATATAGCATGCTTTTTTATTGCACTTTTTTTAGTATATGGAGTTGTATATTCTAAAACACAAAAAGCTCAAAGCTCTATTTCAACAGATAAAGTATCAGGAGATAATATGATAGAGTTACTAGCTCGCCTAATTAATGGTGAGGCAAGAGGTGAGCCATATATAGGGCAAGTAGCAGTTGGAGCAGTTATAATGAATAGAGTTAAAGACGCATCTTTTCCTAATACAATAGCAGGAGTAATATATCAAAAGGGACAATTTTCATGTGTTACTGATGGACAATTTGATGTAGAGATAGATGAAGATACGACTGTGTATAAAGCAGCACAAGATGCAATGAATGGTGTAGATCCAACAAATGGTGCTCTTTATTTTTATAATCCTGCTAAAACAAAAAGCAAGTGGCTTTTCTCATTAAAAACAGTTACTACTATCGGAAAGCATGTGTTTGCTATGGAGGAATAGTAATGCTTGAAAAATTTGAGAAAAAAATCATAGATATAAAGAAAAGAATAGGTAGTAAAAATCTAGGTATATTATATTTTGCTATTTTCTCGTTATTAATATTAGGTGGTATGATACTTTTAAAAAAGTTCAAGCTAGAAAAGCAAAATGTTCAAGACGGATATAATAGAAGTATGTATGATTTTGTATCTAATGTGAATAATGTTGAAAATGAGATAGCTAAATTAAAAATAACTAGTAATGATACATATACTTTAACAACACTTGCTAGTGTATTTGCAAAAGCTAATAGTGCAAAAGCAAATTTAGATATATTACCATTTTCAGCTGAAAGTATAGCTAATGTATCTAAGTTCTTAACACAAGTAAGTGATTTTTCATATTCTTTAATGCGTAATGTAATAAACGGAGATAATATCTCAAATTACAAGGAAGAAATTGACACTATTTATTCTAAAATAAGTGATTTATCTAAAGTTACAGAAGAAATATATGCAGATTTAAATAGTAATAATATAAAATGGGATGAACTTGAAAAGGTAGGAAATGATAAAATACAAAATTCAGATGCAGAATCTGAACTATCTAGTGCAAATAAAATTGGAAAAACATTTACAGAATATGAAGGAATAATATATGATGGAGCTTTTTCTAATCATATATTAACACGAAATGCAAATTATCTTACAGGGGATAATTTATCTCAAGAAGAAGTAGAAGATAAATTAAAAAGTATGCTAGATATAGAAAGTATAGCTTTTAAGGAAGAACAAGATGGTAGATTACCATTATATGTATTTGCAGTTAAGCTAAAAGGAGAGGAAGTAGAAAAAACTGTATATGCAACTAAACAGGATGGTAAAATATATCAAATTATATCAGATAGAAAAGTAGAACGTGAATATATAAATATTGAGCAAGCTAAAAAGAAAGCAATAGAGTTTGCAAATAAACTAGAGGTCTATGATATAGTTGATACATATTATCTTAAAGGTGAAAATACAGCTACAATTTCTTTTGCAGGTATTCAAGATGACGTAGTTATATATTCAGATTTAATAAAGATAAAAGTAGCATTAGATAATGGCGAGATTTTAGCGTATGAAGCTAATGGGTATATTTTTAATCATAAAGAAAGAGAAATTACTCCGCAAAAGAGTATAGAAGAAGCACGAGAAAAAATATATAAAGATTTAAATATAGATAGTGAAAAATTGTGTGTAATACCAAATGACTCTAAAGATGAAGTACTTGTATATGAGTTTTCAGGTACACTAGATGAAAAAAGGTTTCTAGTATATATAAATGCTAATACTTTAGTTGAAGAAAAAATATATATTGTACTTGAAACACCAGGTGGAATAATGACTATATAGATTGAAAAAATGGAAAAAATATGGTATATAAAATAGAGGAGAAAATAAGATATGAAATATTTAGTAAAGTATGATGGAATAGTAATAGGAATATATGAAGTTATATCTGAAGAAAAAGTAAAATATACAGTAGATACTAAGGGTATAGACGAAGTAAAAAGTAAAGGATATACATTATTACCTATACTAAGAAATACTAAAGAGGCAAAAGATATACCATTTTTTTCCACTATGATAAAAAACTGTGAAAGATTTAATGGTAGAATAAAATACCAAACAAATAAATTGGAATTAGAATTAATAGGATAAATAGTCCTGTTTTTTCTTAGTTAAATTACAAAATTTTTAGATTAATTTAAAATATAATTTAAATATAAAATAAATTATTTACAAACGTTTGTTTATATGTTATACTCATCTTGCAGATGATAGTATAAAGATACAAATAAAGAAGAAAGGAGATTATGGTTTTTTCCATAAAGAGAGTATGAGTGAACTTTTAGAAAAATTAAATGATAAACAACAAGAGGCAGTTGAATATATGGCAGGACCTCTTTTAATACTTGCAGGTGCAGGCTCTGGAAAAACTAGAGTATTAACATACAAAATAGCATATTTGCTTGAAAAAAATATAGTAAAACCATGGGAGATACTAGCAATAACTTTTACTAATAAGGCAGCAAAGGAAATGAAAGAAAGAGTAGAATGTTTAGTTGGACAAGTTGCAAATGATATGTGGCTTGGAACATTCCATTCTGTATGTGTTAGAATACTAAAAAGAGAAATTGAATTAGTAGGATATACTAGAGATTTTAATATTTTTGATGAGATAGATAAAGAAAAAGTAATAAAAGAAGTAATTAAAAAATTAAATATAGATGAAAAAGTATATCCAGTTGGACTAATAAAATCTGAAATAAGTAAAGCAAAAGAAGTAATGAAAGATGAAAAGCTATATCAAAAAGATGCTATAGGAGATTTTAGAAAAGAGGAAATAGCAAAGATATATACATTATATCAAGAAACACTAAGAAAAAATAATTCTATAGATTTTGATGATATTATAATGCTTACAGTAAGACTATTTTTAGAAAATCCAGATAGACTATTATATTATCAACAAAAGTTTAATTATATATTAGTAGATGAGTATCAAGACACTAATAAAGTCCAGTTTTTATTAATTAGTATGCTTTCTAGTGCAAATGGTAATATTTGCGTAGTAGGAGATGAGTCACAAAGTATATATGGATTTAGAGGTGCAGATATATCTAATATATTAAATTTTGAAGAAGAATTTCCTAATGCTAAAATAATAAAACTTGAAGAAAATTACAGAAGTACTAAAAATATATTAAATGCAGCAAATGAAGTTATTAAGAATAATAAATCAAAAATAGATAAAGTACTTTGGACACAAAATGATGAAGGAGATAAAATAGAATATAAGACCTTAAATAATGAGTATGAAGAAGTTGAATACGTAGTAGATAAAATAGATGAAATATGTAGAAAAGAAAATAAGAAATATTCAGATTTTGCTGTATTATTTAGAACTAATGCACAAGCACGTGTACTAGAAGAAGTATTTATGAAATCTGGCACACCATATAAATTAATTGGTGGAATAAAATTCTATGCAAGAAAAGAAATTAAGGATATTATTAGCTATTTAAAACTAATACAAAATGTAAATGATAATATTGCTTTAAAAAGAATAATTAATGAACCAAAAAGAGGAATAGGCGATACAGCTCTAGATAAACTAGATATGCTAGCTACTCAAAAAGGTGTTTCAATATTTGAGTTAATACAAGATAGTAATAATCTAGCAGGACTAAGAAGTGCAGGAAACGTAATAATCTTTAGAGATATGATTAATAATCTAATAAAGCAAAAAGATAAAATAAAAGTATCAGAGCTTATAAAGCAAGTCCTAAAGATTCTGGATATGAAGATATGCTAAATTCAGAAGGAACTAAAGAAACAGAAATACGTTTTGATAACCTAATGGAATTTATAGGTGTAGCAATTGAATTTGAAAATGAAAATGCTGAAAATTCATTAGGAGATTTCTTAGAAAGTATAGCTTTAGTTTCAGATGTAGATAATTTAGATGAATCAGTTGAAGCAGTTACACTTATGACTATGCACAGTGCTAAAGGATTGGAATTTAATAATGTATTTTTAGTTGGAATGGAAGAAGGACTATTCCCATCAAAACGTTCTATTGAAGAAGATGGACAAGCAGAAGAAGAAAGAAGACTTTGCTATGTTGCTATAACAAGAGCAAAAGAACACTTATATATTACTAATACTAAAAAAAGAACATTATATGGTTCAACAAGCTTTTCAATTCCTTCTAGGTTTATTGATGAAATACCAGATACAGTGTTAAGTGCAGATTCTTTAGATAACAAAGAAAATAAAGGCAATAACAATAACAGTATGTGGCTAGATAGTGAATACAAACGTGTTGAAACATATATATCTAATAGAAATAGAGTAACTGAAAATGTTGAAAGAAAGATAAAACCTAATGTTGGTGTAAGTGTAGAATCTTTCTTAAAAAATCTTGCTGG
>CANRAK010000060.1 GCA_947628575.1 uncultured Clostridia bacterium
TTGAAATTAAAGAGGCTCAGAAAAATATTGAAATATTAGATAATCAGATAGAGAATTATAAAGTTAGAATGAGAAATGCAATAGATTATTTAAAAAGTAAGAAATAGCCGGATTTTTAAACAATTTTAAGCAAAATTGTTGACAAATAACTTATCGGCGTGTATAATATGTGTAAAGTTTTAAAGCTTTACACATTTTTTGGGTGATAAAATGGATAAAAATGTTGAATTTACAATGCTTTATGATATATATGGAAAACTTTTAACAGCTAAGCAACAGGAAATTTTTGAAGAATATTATTTATACAATTTATCTTTAAGAGAAATAGCTGAAAATAAAAAAATATCATATCAAGCAGTAAGAGATAGTATAAAATCGAGTGAAACAGCTCTTTTAAATTTTGAAAATGTAACTCATACATTATCATTGACAGAAAAAATGGCAAAAGCTTATTCACTTTGTGATAGTGAGGACTTAAATGAAAAGAAAAATGAATTAAAAATGCTTTTAAAAAGTGAGGATGATATATAATGTTTGATAGTCTGTCAGATAAACTACAAAATGTAATGAAAAAATTGAAAGGTCAGACAAGAATTTCAGAAAAAGAACTAAAAGAAATGTTAAGAGAAGTTAAACTTGCACTTCTTGAAGCAGATGTTAACTATAAAGTTGTAAAAGATTTTATATCTTCAATAGAGGAAAAAGCTCTAGGAGAAGATGTTATGAAATCACTTACACCTGGACAACAGGTTGTAAAGATTGTTAGAGATGAGTTAACAAAACTTTTAGGTGATACAAATTCAAGCTTAAATTTTGCTGCTAATCCACCAACAGTAATAATGCTTGTTGGACTTCAAGGTAGTGGTAAAACAACACTTTGTGGAAAACTTAGTAATTATTTAAGAAAACAAGGAAAAAAGCCTTTAATGATTGCTTGCGATGTTTACAGACCAGCTGCTATAAAACAACTAGAAACTTTAGGTAAAAGTTTAAATGTAGATGTTTATAGTGAAGAAAACAATAAAGATGTAGTATCAATAGCAAAAAATGGTTTAAAGGTTGCACAGTCAAAACTTTGTAATGTAGTAATTGTTGATACAGCAGGTAGATTACAAATAGATGAAGCTTTAATGAATGAACTTGTTGAATTAAAAAAAGCTATAAAACCACATGAAATAATGCTTGTAATTGATGCAATGGTTGGTCAAGAAGCAGTTAATGTTGCACAAACTTTTAATGATAAACTAGGAATTGACTCTATTACAATGGCAAAATTAGATTCAGATTCTAGAGGTGGTGCAGCACTTTCTGTAAAAAGTATAACTAAAAAGCCAATAAAGTTTGCATCAGTTGGTGAAAAGCTAAGTGATTTAGAGCCTTTCTATCCAGATAGACTTGCATCAAGAATACTTGGTATGGGAGATGTACTATCAATTATAGATAAAGCTGAAGAAGCTTTTGAAGAAGAAGAGGCAATAGAGCTTGAAAAGAAAATTAGAAAAAATGAATTCACATTAGATGACTATTTAGATCAAATGAAAAAGATAAGAAAGATGGGTTCATTTAAACAAATACTTGCTATGATTCCTGGAATTCCAAAAGAAATCAAGGACGTAGATATAGATGAACGTCAGTTACTTCGTATTGATGCAATAATAACATCAATGACTAAAGAAGAAAGAAGAAATCCTAAGATTTTAAATGCTTCTAGACGTCAAAGAATTGCAAAAGGTAGCGGTAACAAAGTTCAAGATATTAATAGATTTATAGAACAGTTTGAACAAATGCAAAAAATGATGAAATCTATGATGAATGGTAATGGGAAATATCCTAAAATACCAGGCATGAACAAATTATTTAAATAACAGATGTAATATCACTGTAAGGAGGTGAAACTTAATGGTAAAGATTAGATTAAGAAGAGACGGTGCTAAAAAAGCTCCATATTATACAATTGTTGTTGCTGATTCTAGATATCCAGCAGATGGAAGATTCATTGAGAAAGTTGGAACATACAATCCGATGACTGAGCCTGCTGAACTTAAGGTAGATACTGAAAAAGTAGCTGAATGGATTAAAAAAGGAGCTAAGCCAACAGATACTGCTATGGCTCTTATTAAAAAAGCAGGATTAGAAATATAGGAGGACAAGAATAATGTATAAAAATTTATTAGAATACATAGTTAAAAATCTTGTTGCTTATCCAGATAAAGTTGAAGTTTCAGAAGCAGATGCTGAAGGAAAAGTAACTTTAAAATTAACAGTAGCAAAAGAAGACATGGGTAGAGTAATTGGTAAAGAAGGAAGAATAATTCGTTCTATTAGAGAAATTATTTATGCTTATGCCGCAAAAGAATCTAAGAAAGTTTCTGTTGAAGTTGAAGAAACAAAGGAGAATGCATAATATATGCAAAGTGTTTTAATAGGTCAAATAGTAAATGTACATGGTATAAAAGGTGAAGTTAAAGTTTATCCATATACAGATGATGTAAATAGTTTAGCTAAAAAACTTAAGGTAATATATTTAGATGAAAACTTAAAAGAAAAATATGATGTTTCTTGTAGAGTACAAAAAAATATGTTACTTGTAAAAATTTCAGGTGTTGATACTGTTGAGAAAGCAGAAACATTTAGAAATAAAAATGTATATATTAATGAAGAAAATTTAGATAAACTAGAAGAAGATAGCTACTATATTAAAGACTTAATTGGATTAGAAGTTATAGATATAAATAATAATGCTGTAATTGGAAAATTAGATTACGTATTTAATAATGGTGCAAATGATGTATATGAAGTAACTACACTAGAAAATAAAAAAGTATATTTACCTGCTATAAAACAAGTAATAAAAAAAGTGGATATAAAAGCAAGAAAAATCTATGTTGAGATAATGGAAGGATTAATATAATATGAAATTTATTGTGTTAACACTTTTTAAAGAAATGTTTGATGCTTTTGTAAGTACTAGTATTATTAAAAGAGCTATTGAAAAAGAAATTGTTTCAATAGAAGTTATAGATATTAGAGCATTTACAAAAGATAAACATAATAGAGTGGATTTTCCTCCATACGGTGGTGGAAGTGGTATGATAATGTCGGCCGAACCTTTAAGTGCTGCAATAGATTTTGCTATTGATTCATTAAAAGATGATGGATACTATGAAATACTATATATGTCACCAAGAGGAAAAGTTCTAAATTATAATATTTCAAAAGAACTATCTACTAAAAAATACAACTACATAATTATATGTGGTCATTATGAAGGGATAGATGAAAGAATTATAGAAGAATATAATGTAAAAGAGATATCAATTGGAGATTATGTAATAACAGGTGGAGAGCTTGCATGTCAAGTTTTAATGGATAGTGTTATTAGATTATTGCCTGGAGCAATAAGTCAGGATTCTCTTAATGAAGAGTCTCATACAAATAATCTTCTTGAATATCCGCAATATACAAAGCCATATGATTTTCGTGGCAGAAAAGTACCAGATATTTTACTTTCTGGACACCATAAAAATATAGCAGAATATAGAAAACAAGAATCTATTAGAATTACTAAAAAGTTTAGACCAGAACTTATAGATGAAAATTTAAATAATAATAATTCCAAGAAAAAGGAGGGAAATTAATAATGGATATAATAAACGCTATAGAAAATGAATATAAAAAAGAAGATATCGTACCATTTAACATAGGTGATACAGTAGATGTACATGTTAAAATTAAAGAAGGAAATAAAGAAAGAATACAGGTTTTCACAGGTACAGTTATTAAACGTCAAAACAGTGGTTTAAATGAAACATTTACAGTAAGAAAAATCTCTTATGGTGTAGGTGTTGAAAAAACATTCCCAACTCATTCACCAAGAATAGCTAAAATTGAAGTTAAAAGAGTTGGTAAAGTTAGACGTGCTAAATTATACTACTTAAGAGATAGAGTAGGTAAAGCTGCTAAAACTAAAGAAAAAATTGAAAAATAATATGTAGTATATATAAGAAGCTCCTGGTATGTATATCTTACTGGGAGTTTAAATATATATTACAGATTATTATTTGGGTGATGTTATGTTAAAAATTAGAAATTCTAATGAAGATGAGATGATTTTAGAGTTCTTAAAAGGGGAAATAAATTCAAAAAGATTTAATGAAAAGCTATATAAAGTATTGAGTAAATTAGAGTTAAATGTTAGTATAATAACTAGTGGGGATGTTTTAAATAGTGATGAAAATACTTTAAGAAAAAATATTATGAAACTATATAGAGGATATCCTGATTCAGAGCTTTTTAATAATTTTCCTAAAATAGATAAATGGTGTTTTGTAAAGTTAAGTTCAGAAGATATAGATAATATGTATTATATTAATTATGATTATTGGAATGAACTATCTAATAATACTTCAAAACCTATCGAAGCAGCTAAAACAATTAAAAGTGGAAAAGAGATATATGATGTTTCAAATAAGCAATATCTTGATGGACTAGAAGAATTAGAAAACGGAAAAGAATTTCCACCAGTTATACTAATAACATGTAATGAAAAGAAACTATTAATTATTGAAGGACATGTTAGGATGACCATATATGCTTTAGATAGGTTAAAACTTGACGGAACTTACGCATATATAGGATACTGTAAAAAAGAAGAAATGGATAAATACGATAGTAGAATGATATAGTAAATTAAGCTTATAGGAGGCGCAAATGTCTTTAATTAGTATAAATAATTTGACATTTTCTTATGATGGAAATTATAGTAATATTTTTGAAAATGTATCACTTAATATAGATACCGATTGGAAATTAGGCTTAATTGGAAGAAACGGAAAAGGTAAAACAACATTTTTAAAATTATTACAAGGAAAATATGAACATAAGGGTACAATATCTAAAAATGTAGAAGTAGATTATTTTCCATTTGAAGTAAAAAATAAGAATAGAATGTCAATAGAAATAGTATATGAAATAGTACCTGATGTAGAAGATTGGAAGATAATAAAAGAGTTGAATTTGCTTAATACTAATCCTGAGATTTTATATAGAAATTTCAATTTACTAAGTGGTGGTGAACAAGTAAAAATACTTTTAGTAAGCTTATTTTTAAAAGAAAACAACTTTTTACTTATAGATGAGCCTACTAATCATTTAGATGTAGAAACAAAGAAAAATTTAATAGAATATTTAAAAAATAAAAAAAGCTTTATATTAGTATCTCATGATAGAAATTTTTTAGATAATGTTGTAGATCATATTATCGCTATAAACAATACAAATATTGAAATACAACAGGGAGATTTTTCTTCTTGGAAAGAAAATAAAGATAGGCAAGATAATTTTGAATTAACGCAAAATCAAAAATTACAAAGAGATATAAATAGACTTGAAATCTCTTCTAAAAATTCTGAAAAGTGGTCTAATGATACAGAAAAAAGTAAAAGTAAAAAATATAATGTGGAAACTCATATAGATAGAGGATTTGTTGGACATAAATCTGCTAAAATGATGAAAAAAGCTAAAGTTATGGAACAAAGATTAGAAAAGGAAATAGAAGATAAAAGTAAATTATTAAAAAATATAGATAAAAATGATTCGCTTAAAATACTACCTTTAGAAAATAGTAGAAATCCTTTAGTTTTTGTAAATAAGCTTTCAATAAAATATGATGAAAAACCAATATTTGCTCCTGTTTCTTTTGAAGTAAATAATGGTGATAGAATTGCAATTGTTGGAAAAAATGGTGTAGGAAAATCTAGTATATTAAATGCTATTTTAGGCAAGAAAATACGATATGATGGACAACTTAAAGTTATAAGTGATTTAAAAATATCTTATGTATCACAAAGCACAGATAATCTAAAAGGAAACTTGAAAAATTTTACTTTAGAAAATAATATAGATGAAAGTATTTTTAAGGCAATGCTTGTAAAAATGGGTATGTCTAAAGATGTTTTTGATACAAATATACAAGATATGAGCGAAGGACAAAAGAAAAAAGTGTTAATAGCTAAGAGTATATCCGAACAAGCAAATTTATATATATGGGACGAGCCATTAAATTATATAGATATATTAACAAGAATACAAATTGAAGAAGCAATTTTAAAATATAGGCCAACAATTATTTTTATAGAGCATGATGAAGCATTTATTAAGAGTGTAGCTACTAAGGTTATATATTTAGAAAGTAAATAGAAAGGTAGGTATATTATGGGAAAACATGCTATAATTGTAATAAAAAATGATAATAATGAATATTTACAATATTTAGATAATAGATGGAATAGTCTATTGTTTCCAAATTGTAAACTAAATGAAGATTTTAAAAGTGATGATATACTTGAGTATATATCAAATAAATTAGGTATTTCTAAAGAAAAAATAGAATGCGAATATGTAGGAGAAAAGATACATACAAAGTTTTCAGAAAGTGCACAAAGAAACAAAGAGTATCATCATTATTTTTATAATGTTAAAATTAAAGAATTACCAGATAAAATGAAAGATAAAAAGTTTTGCCTTGATGAAGAAACATATACATGGTATTCATATAGCGAGTTGGAAAATGATACAAGAATACAACAAGTAAATAGCGATATAGTTTCATTTATTAAAGAATTTAATATGTAGGATATAATATGAAGTATAATCTAAATTTAAACGATAGAGCCTTTGAGGCAATAATAAATAGAACAAAGAGAGTAGAAATACGAGCTAATACAAAAAATCATAATTATAATGAGCTAAAAATAGGAGATACTATTGAATTTACTAATTCTAAAAATGATAAGATAGTTTGTAGGGTTAAAAAAGTAAATCATTATAAAACTGTGGAAGAATTACTAACAGCTGAAGGTACAAAGTATACAACTTCAAGTACAAATGATTTTAATACAGCTGTTGAAAGAATTAATAGTATAAATGGGTATAAAGAGGCAATATTAAAATCTGGTGTTTATGCAATTCATATAGAATATTTAAAGTGTAAGTTAACTTAGAAATAAGTTAACTTTTTTGCGTCAAAAATTATTATGCTAAATTGATTACAAAAATGTATCAAAAACATAATAATTACTCGAATTTAGCTATTATCCAACTAATTGTATGTCAAATTTTTACGTAAAATGATAAAATTTATTTGAATTGCAAATAAGGAGAGGGAATATATATGAAGAAAAAAATGAAATTTGTAGGGTTGTTTTTAGCCTTAAATATTATTTTACTTACTATGTGTGGCAGTATTCAAGCCGCTTCATCTGTAACTGTTAGATTTTCATTGGCTTCATCAGCTGACTATAATATACATGGCACATATAGTGATACTGATATACAGACAACATATAGAGATACTGGATATAGAACTGTATTTAGAGTTAATCAAGGTTCAGAACATGAAGTTATAGGTGGCACAGGAACAGGCGATAATGTTACTTGTACAACAACAGGAACTCCTATTAGTAATGGAGCATATATTAAAGTTAACTATAATTTAAAAAATAATAGTAGCTCAGATGTAACAGTTGACCTTGCTTCTGATGCTGATATAATGATTGGATCAGATGATAAAGCAGATATTACTAAGTTAGATAATGGTAGAGGCTTTGTTATGACAGATAATACTCATAACTTTACATTTTTATGTAGAAATTCTTATGGTGTTAGCCCTAATGTTACTTCCTTTTGGTTTGGTCAATTTGGTCAAAGAACAAACCATAGATGGGATACATCAGATGTGTCAGACAGCAGTTTAATTGATAAAGATAGTGGTATGATATTTTCATGGCAAAATCAGAAGATACCTGCAAATGGAGAAATCAATTTATCTGTATTATTTGGTGTAGGTGAACTTAATGAGCCACCTACACTTACAGTTGAAAGCTCTTTTGAAGATCATTATTTTGTTAATGAAGAAGTA
>CANRAK010000061.1 GCA_947628575.1 uncultured Clostridia bacterium
AGCTTTCTCTATTAGTTTCACTATTTATTAGCTTGGAAGTTAAATCTTTAGAAGATACTTCTTGTGAACCAAAGCTATTTGTTATAATAGGCCAAATATCATATCCATAAGATTTAGCTTTTTGGTAATATTCTTTATCATATTCTAAATCTATTGTACCATGCTCATCTGATACAGAATACCATGTAGGCATTACAACACCTACACCATCTATCTTTTCTCCAAGTGTATCTAGTTTACTTCCATATTGCCAGAACATAACTAATTTTTCTTTATTTTCTTCGTTCTCGTTTTCATCTTCATCTACTGCATTTTCTATTGTAACTGCACTTTTATCTATATAGCCTATCTTACCACTATCTGATTTAACTTTATACCATCTTGAGTGATTAAGACTATCCACATATACAACAACGGAATTATCTTTATTTAAAGTTTCTAGTACTTTTGAATTTGTACGTATATCACTATATAAATTTACACCATTATAATTTAGCTTTATATCACTATTATCTTTTTTATCTATTGATACTGTATTTGTATCTTCATCATATGAGCTTTTTATATTATATACATCTTTTAGAATTGTCATATCTATGTATGTTTGCTCTCCAAAATCTTTACAAATACCATTTGCATCATAACTTTTCATATTTTTTGTAGCCATATTACTACCAACTACAAATTTGTATACATTATCTTCATTTGTAATTATTACCTTTTGAGTTTCAGCATCATAGAATATTTTATCATCAATAAACTGAGATATTGTAGCAAAAGATATGTATATTGTTCCGTCCTCTATAATTGGGTTATATTTTTTATCTACATTATCTCCATATATAATTAAATTAGTTTTATCTTTACTAATGCTAGTACTTTCTACATCCATATTATAAAAAATAAATGTTGCTAAAGCTAGAAGTACTAGTACTTTGACTACACTTGCTATTGTTTCCTTCATAATCTTACCTCAATACATAAATTTATTATACTATAAATAAAAATAATTGTGAAGAAAAATTCTTTAATATCCAACCATTTTTTTGTATTATTTTTATATTATGTGCAATAATATAAATAGTATATAGGTAATTTAGCGATAGGCCTATATACATAAAAACTATAAAAAGGCGGATATACCGCCTTTTTTTACTTTTTACCATTCATATTTAAAATATTTACATCTGTAGAATATGTTATTTTATCTCTTCTTTCTTTTCTTTTTATAGCATATCTAATAGCTTTATCTAAAAGCTGTGGAAATTCTATTCCTTTAGGTTGCCATAGATAATATGAAAGTGAACCTGGTATTGTATTAATTTCATTTACATATATTTTATCATTATCTAATATAAAATCTATTCTAGATATACCTTCACAGTTTAATGCTCTAAATGTATCCACTGCTAAAGTATATATTTCATCTTCTTGCTCTTTAGTAAGCTCAGCTGGTATTTTTCTAGATAATGAAGCCATACCTGATGCTTTTGTTCCAAATTTTGGACCGAATTTTTGTCCTAGTTTTCCACCTTTTGCACCACCGCTCATATACTTATCTTTATAGCTTAAAATTTCATCATTTTTTATTGGTTCTTCTAAAACAGATACTTCCTGCTCAGAATAGTTACCTAAAACAGAGCAATTTATCTCTCTTAGATTTGTAACGCATCTTTCTACTAATACATTTTCACAAAATTCAAATACTTGTTGCATTTTTTCTTTAAATTCTGATTTTTCTTTTATTATCTCTATTCCAACACTTGAGCCAAGATTAGCTGGTTTTACTATTACTGGTAGTTCTAGTTTACTTGTTATTTTCTGATATGTTTTTTCTTCATCTTCTTCAAATTCAGATATATTTAAAGTTTCATACTCAATAACAGGAATATTAGAAGCTTCTAGAACTTTTTTAAATATTATCTTATTCATACCTACTGCAGATGCACATACGTCACATCCTACATAAGGTATATTATACATTTCTAAAAATCCTTCTAATGTACCATCCTCTACATTTAATCCATGAACAACTGGGAAAGCAATATCTATACTTGCAATTTTTCTACTAAATAATCCTTTTGTACAAGCAACTAATTTTGAATCTTTATGTGTAAAATATACTTCATTTGCTATTCTTTTTATATTATCTAAATCTTTAAATTCTTCTATTTTTGTAAGTAACTCTGAAATATAAAACTTATTATCTTTTGAGATATATACAGGTACTACCTCATACTTTTCTCTATCTAAATTTTCTATTACTTGCAAAGCAGATATAATTGACACCTCATGTTCTACACTCTTACCTCCAAAAAACACTCCAACTACTGTTTTCATTTTAATTCTCCTTCCTATTTAATATAACTATCTGGCAAATCATTTTCAAATAATGCTAGTATATTTTTATGACTTATTTGTATTTCTTGTAATTTACTAAATGCCTCATATAAGTCATCTACAACTATATATTCTTTATATCCTTTTTCGTCCATTCCCTCTTTTATCTTATCTGTTGTAGCTTTACCAACAAGAATAACATAATCGCAAGCTGTTGCATACTCGCCTAATTTTTTATTTAATTCATCTGTTCTATCACCAAGCTCAATCATTCCAGGAGTAACTAATACTTTATATTTATCCTTAAACATACATAAAGTTTCAATTGCAGCTTTTGAGCCTTCTGGGTTTGAATTAAATGAATCATCTAAGCTTAGAATGCCTCCCATATCTTTAAGCTCTAAACGATGCTCTACAGGTTTTATTTTCTTTATACCTTTTTTTATTTCTTCTACTTTCATACCTAGTTCTTTAGCTATTGCAACTGCACAAACTATATTATATATATTGTTTTTTCCAAGTAGCCTTGTTTCTACTTTTATTCTTGTTTTTCCTGAGACTATATCAAAAATACTACCTTTATCTGACATAGTTATATTTTCAACACTATATCTGCATTCCTTATTATCTATGCTAAAATCTATTATATCTACATCTTTAGCATATAAATCTATGCCCTTTTTGATATACTCATTATCTAAGTTTAATACAGCTGTTACATCTTTTTTTGCATTAGTTATTATTTCAAATTTTCCTTTTATTATATTATCTATCGACTTAAATGTAGTAAGATGCTGTGGACCTATAGATGTTATTACAGATATATCTGGTCTTACAATATTACAAATTTCAGCTATTTCTTTAAGTCTAGCAGCTCCCATCTCACATACAAATACTTCTGTATATGGTTTTATCTGTTCACGTATAGTCTTTACAACACCAAGTGTTGTATTATAGCTTTTTGGTGTCATTACAGTTATGTATTTTTCTTCTAATAATGCAGAAACGATATTTTTGGTAGAAGTTTTACCATAACTTCCAGTTATTCCTATAATTTTAAGATTTTTATTACCAGCTATAATTTTTTTAGCCTCTTTAATGTATATATGGTTTATACACCATAATATTGGCTGTGCTAAAATATTAGCTAGTAAAATTAATAATATAGCTACAAGCTTATATAACGAGCAAGCTACAAAAACAATTGATATATATTTATACTTTGCAAATTTAGCTACTGCGTATATACTTGCTAAGAATATTAATAACAATATACAGTATGTTATTCTTACTCTACTTGTATACACAAACTTCTTTTTAGCTACAGGTCTGTTATTTATAGTTTTACATGCTGAAAATAACGCAAAAAGTGAAAATGGAATTAAAGCATAAATACTATAAAATGACATTACTGCAAATATTAATAGTACCACTTCATATATTTGGAATTTGTATGATTTAGTTGTTTTAATAGCAGCATATACTTCCTCAATATGATAAAAGGACTGTTGAAAAATATGCATAAATTTATTACTATTAACAGCTATAAGCACTAACGTTATAATATACGATACTATAAGTAATAGTGAATTCATATTTTACCTCCTCTATATGAAATTATTTATAATTAATAGGAACTCAGCTAAATTATTTAGATAGCTAAAATGTCCTGCATTTTTTAGAACTACAAGTCCTGAGCCCTCTATTAAGCTCTCCATTTTTTTGCCGTCTGAAAGAGGTGTTTCTGTATCATTTTCGCCCCACACTAGAAGTGTAGGTACTTTTATATTTTCTAAATATTGAGTTAAATCTTCTTGTACTATATTTTTAAATACTTCTTTCATTACATCATCTGCTGCATTATAATCTGAAGAACCTACTTTTCCTCTATATTTATTTATTAATTTTGTTGCTCTATCTTTACCTAAAAAGAGCATTAATACTTTTTTAATAACTTTAAAAGTATATACCTTTATATAGTATTTCATTTTTCTTTTAGGCTTTATTCCTGCACTATCAACAAGTATTATTTTTTTAGGTTTATATCCTAACTTTCCAACTAGTTTAATAATAACTCTACCACCAAATGAATGACCTACTAAAATTACATTATCTAGTTTTAGCTTTTCAATAAATTTATACACTATTTCTGAATAATCTTCTACGCAATAATCTATTGGTGGCTTTTGACTACTACCAAAACCTGGCATATCTATAGCATATACACAACATTTACTTGCTAAGTTTTGTATTACTGGCCTAAAAGACTCAATACTTGCTCCCCATCCATGCAATAAAATAACATTTTGCTCATTATTTTCTCCTTCTTTTATATAATGAACATCCAGATTATTTATTGTTATATTCATACTAATTCACCTATTCAATTATCCTTTCAATTCTACTACCTAGAGTAGATATAACTTCATATACTATTCTTCCTGAATCTTTAGATAATTCTTTTAAATCATTAGTATAATCAAAAATTACTACTTCATCATTTATATTTACATCTTTAACATCCGTAACGTCTATCATAAACATATCCATACAGATTTTTCCAGCTATTTTACATTTAACATTATTAACTTCAACAGTAGTATTAGTAAATCTTCTAGTAAACCCATCAGCATACCCCAATTTAGCTACCGCTATTTTCATACCTGGTTTAGCAATAAATTTACTATTATAACCAACCTTTGTATATTTATCTACAGTGTTAATATGGATTATAGGCGCTGTAAGCTTTAAAATAGGTTTTGTCTGCTTAATATATCCATATAACATTAATCCAACTCTAACATGTGTATATTTTACATCTATATCACTATAAAGTTGTACACCATCAGAATTTAAAATATGTATATACTTAAACTTTAATTTAGTTTCTAATTTTTTAACAACTTCATTAAATAATCCTATCTGTTCTTCAGTATATTTTCTATCTTTATCTGCAGATGCTAAATGTGTATATATACCTTCAAATAAAATATTATCTAATGTTAGTATTTTATATAAATTATTTATTATACCACTACATGAAAATCCAAGTCGTGTCATACCTGTATCTATTTTTATATGTACTTTTGCTTTAGTATTATATTTTTTTGCTACTTCATTTATTTCAAATAAATTGCTTAATGATGAAACAGAAAGTGTTATATCATTTTTTATTGCCATATCTATTTCATCTTCAAGGCACACTGATGTTACAATTATCATACCTGTAATACCATTTTCTCTTAACCTAATAGCTTCCTCTATATTTGCAACACCAAAATTGTTAATACCTAAATTTTGTAATTCTTTAGATATTAAAACATCACCTGCGCCATATGCGTTTGCTTTTACCATAGCTATTATATCTTTATCTTCACCTATCATTCTTCTTACATATTTAACATTGTATTTTAAATTTTCTTTACTTATATATAGTTTAGCCTTCATAAAAATCCCCACTTTTTTCACATTTAATAATACCATATATTTTTATGCCTTTTTATATAGTACCTTTTGATTTTTACTTATTATTATGGTATAATATTAACATTATATAATATATTATACGCAATTAGGTATCATTTTGCAATACATATTAAACTACATTAAAAAAGATAAATCCACACTAAATTCACAAAGAAGGGATATAATGAATAAAAAGAACTATGTTAAATTAAATAATAACAATAGGCACTTATCTTTGGGCAATTTATTTAGAATATTAAAAGAAGAAGCAAATAATAAAAACTTCACTATACAATCTGAAATTTTCTGTATTCTTTTTGATATAGAATCTATCTCTGATACAACTGTAAATAATTACTGTACTGGTGTTAGAGCGATAAATTCAAAATATAAAAGTATATATGTAAATTGGAAAAATAAGTATGCTAAAGATAAAACTATATTTAAAGATATTATATTAAATATAATAGCAACTATTGATAGTAAAAATGTATTTATTACAAGAGATTACTTTAATCAATCACTTGACGTTATAAATAGTAACCAAAAATTTAATAAAGTATGCTTAAGATTATATAATATTTCTAAAAACGATTTAGAAGTTACAAATGAGTTTTCTTCTCTTTTAAAAAGACTACTAGATAATAAAAATTTATATGAGTTCTTTATACAAGTACTTTTCTTTACTATATTAGATAAAAAACAGCCTGTGTATATAGAAGATAAATTTATGGATACATTGGATGATTTTCTTTATTCTTCTGAAGTTTCATCAGATGATGCTATAGATTTTGTTACTGTGCAGCTTAAAGGTGGTCTTTGGTCTATTAGAGGAATTCATGAACTAGCTAAAAAAGGTAACCCTTATGCTTGCTTTGAAATGGGATCTCTTGAACTTTATGGTGAAGTAGCAGGATATCCTAGATATCAAGAAAGCTATGAGTTTTACAAAACAGCAGCACAAAAAAATCATCCTAATGCTATTTGGGCAATTGGGCATCTATACTTTAATGGTTTTATTGGAAATAAATCGCGTAGTGATATGAAAAAAGCATTTCACTATTTTAATAGAGCTAGAAAATTAAACTGTATTTCCGCTATTAATAGTTTAGGGCTTGCATATAAATACGGTAACATTCCTTTTATACATAAAGATGTAAAAAAGGCAAAAAAATTATTTGAATTTGCTGCTAGTAAAAACTATGTATATGCTATTAATAATCTTGGGCTTATATATGAATCTGAGAAAAACTATACTAAAGCATTTGAACTATTTAAAAGCTCAGCACTTCAAGGTGAAAGCTGGGCAGCTAATAAAGTGGGACAAATGTATCAGTTTGGAATAGGTGTAAAAAAAGACTTACAGCAAGCTTTTGATTTTTATACAAAATCTACACAAGCAACAATATATTCTGTATGTTTTTGGTCAAAGTATAACCTTGCACATTATTTCTATGAACTTGGTGTACCAGAACTTGGAATTAAAAAGGACTTGGATAAAAGTATTAGACTACTTAAAGAGTGTGTAGATAGAAATATTTTTAAAGCATGCGAAGATTTAATTTACATATATTATTCTTTATATAAAGAAACAGGCGATACTTCAAATTTAGAAAACGCTAAATTTTACGCTAATATGTATTTATCTAAAGATGAGTGTACTAAAGAAACTGTTAAAAATATAAATAATATGCTAAAGAAAATAAATAGCAAAGAAAATTTAAAAATCAAATTTGAATAAAATACAAAAATAGCACCACTTTAAAAGTGATGCTATTTATTATTATGCTTTTTTAGCAAACTTTATCTTTAATGTAATTAAAGATATAATTCCCACTAGCAATGCTAAGTATATTTCATCGCCAGTTTCAGGAAGTTCTGGTCTTACTATCTTTTTATATTCTACTAATATTACAGTTTCACCTTC
>CANRAK010000062.1 GCA_947628575.1 uncultured Clostridia bacterium
TACCTAATTTTTAATTGACTAATTACTTTGTCTGCCATACCAAATGCTGTTGCATATACTAAATATTTTTCCCAAAGTACTAATGAAGGTAAATCTTTTTCATCCATCATAGAAAAGTCTTTCATGAATTTCTTTAAAGCATCCCATTTATCTATTTCATCTACTCCTTTTTGTCTAAATATATTTAGTCTCTTTCTAGCAATGATAGTTAAAATACTATTAGTAATAGTTATTAATGCATATAGTATTACACTAGATAAGATTAATTTATTGCTTGTTAGACCTAGTATACCCATATCTGCCATTCCATACGTAAACAAACCAAATAAAGCAATAGCTATTAGTGAAATAGAGCCAAGAGATAATTTAACTCTCTTTTTAATTTCATCTTGGTCTATATAATCATTTTCTTTAAAATATTCTTCTACTCCTCTATTTATCTTTGAAGCTAAACTTTCAACACTTCTAGCATTTCTTTCTATATAATTTTGCAACTGCTTAACTGTTATCTCTTCTTTATCTCCAATAGCTGTAGCAACAAAATTATATATTGCTAGTTCATCTTTATATAAATTATATTCTGTAGGTACATTTTCAGTTAGTCTGATTTTTACAAGATCTTCATCTTTTTCTACAATAAATGATAAATATTTCTTTAAATTTAAATCCATCATAGTTGCAGCAAATATTTTTCCAAAGCTTGATGAAGTCGAGCTATAAGAATTATGTATTAATGCAGATGCTTGTGCAGGAGTTGCATCTTCTCTTGGTATATCTCTAAAGTAATCATAATCTGTTAGAGGCTTTATCTTACTATTTGAATATATTATTATTTTCAAGCAAGTATATACTCTAGTAAGTCCATACACACAGCAAAGTATAATAATTCCACCTATTATATATAACGTAGTCTTTAGACCATTTCTTTTTGTATTTGCTATATCTGCCCATGTTGTTTCTTCAGATATTATATCATCAATAGCATCATCATAATCCATTCTTGCTGAATATAATATTGAGTCTTTTGGGAAAGTAGTTCTAATTTCTACCATATTTTCTTCTGGTATATTTTGAAGCTGAAACTCTATTATACCACCATCACTTGAATTAATTACACCATTTAATGTATCAGTATGTCCCCATACCTTTACATCATCTTTTGTTAGATTACTATCTGGTAATATTATTTTTCCATCTATTTTTTCAATAGGAATCTCAAAATTATTTCCAACTATTTGCCAATATAGTTCAGCACAGTCATTATGAATAGCAACTGCATCATTTACTGTATATTCTATTTTAAATTTTCTATCGCCATAAGAATTATCCATTCCTACATTCCATGCTATTTCAAAATCGCCACTTGGATTATCTAAAGCATAGTATGAATTATCTGTAACATGGTACATATACTCATATATTTGGTCAAATTCTAAACCACTATCTAAATCTGTTACTTTAACATTAGTAATATCTGTAAAGCCATTACCATACTCAAATGACTTAAATAATGTATTAGTATCTGAAATATTTATATCCCATATTTCTGTAACATCCATACTTGCATCTTCATTTACTACAGCACTATACTCTAAATTATTAAGCATTAAAGAGCTAGCTTCTACATTACCTTTTGATACTAAAAATATTGATAATATAGCAACAATTATAATACTAATTTTTACTTTTACTTTCATATAACTCCCCTCATTTTATAATAACTTCACCTGTATCACCATTAATTACTACATTATCCCCATTTTTTATATTTAATGTAGCATCTTTTAAACTTACTACACAAGGCACTCTATTTTCTCTTGCATTAATGGCAATATGGCATAGTATTCCACCATACTCAGTTATAATACCTGACAGTTCAGATAAATTAAGATTTTTAAATATATCTTGATTAATATACTTTGTAACTAATATATCTGACTTTTTCAAATTTTTCAAGTCTTCTTTTTGGTTTACTATGCAAGCCCTAGACTCAGCTTTTCCAAAACTTGCACCTATTCCTCGATAGCTTTTACTATAATCTATTTTTATATATTGCTTACTACAAGGAAAAATATCCACTTGAGCATTATAATTTCTAAATGAATTAAAGTATATTTTATTTTTATTTATTATTGACTTAATATCATTTTCTTTATCTATACTATTTTCATTTAAAATATACTGGTATTCTAAGTTAAAAATGTCTTCTTCGTTTTCTATAATAAATTCATTTTTATATTCTTTTCCAAGAATTAGCATATATTTTCTTAATACGTTTTGAGCCATAAGTACTAAGTTTTTAAGTATATTGTTTTTACTAATTAAATCTCTTACAAATTCTATATCTTTTAATATATTTTTTGACTTAGATTTTTTAGCATTAGCAACTACTTTTTGTATTATCTCATTATACTCTCTATTTTGCTTTTTATTTTCTCTTAATGGGTCAAATTTATCGTCTAACTCAAGCATATCTCTATACATCTTAATTACTTTTAATATTTCTTCATCATAAGTTTTATATATTATATCTGTCTCATTAAAAGAATGATACCCAAACATATCTACAAATTCTGTTAGAAACTCTTTTATATTTTCATTATTTCTATCTTTTCTGTATAAATAAAAGATTTCCGCATCTAAATTATCCTCAAAAAATTTCTTTTTCTTACTATCATTTCTTATCTTTCGAGTTAAGTCCCATATATATAGCATTGGAGCATTTTGCTTGTCATCTATAGAATAAATTAAAGTTTGTATTTCGTTTTTAGTTAAAGTTCCATTTAGTATTTTGTTTAAATTTATTTTATATATTAAATTTATCATTGACTGCCATATATATACACTTTTTATATCATAATATAAATTAATTGCATTTAACACATTATCTTTGATATTGTTACTATTTGTATTATCTATACTTTGCTTTAACTCTTCTATCTCTTTCAATTTAGAATTTCTAAATTCTTGAGTATTAATAATTTGCTTTTTTACTATATCCATTATATTTTTCTTATGGAATAGAATATTTTTTCTAGTACTGTTATTTACATTTTCTTTTCCGTTATCTAAATAGTCTATTCTTGTGCCTAGCATCTCATCAAAATTTCTTTCTACATATCCTGGCACACTTTCAAGTATATTTTTAATTAAAGATAAATTCCAATATAGTCTAGAGTATTTATTTATAATAATAGGCTTTACAATATCATTTTCATTTATAATCTTTAAGCTATTTATAAATGAAGGGATTACACTATTACATATTTTTTCATCTAGTGAGAACATAAATTTAGAAATCGTAGCCTCTTTAGTGGCATTAGTAAATCTTGAATATATTTCTTTATGCTCTATTTTTGTTATAGGTCGTACTTGAAAAATATATAATTTAGAATCATATACACCAAATTCAACATCTATTGGAAAGCCTATTTCTTGTTGCAGACTCAAAGATATATTTATTATTCTTTTAATTGCACTATCTCCTAAAATATTAATTTTAGGTTGCTCTATGTATTCTTCCTTTACCCAGTCATATACTATTCTTTCAGGAACAGTCTTTCCATCTACAACATCGCCAAATCCTTTTGAGAATTCTACAATCACCTGTGTATCTATTCCATTAGCTGGATTAACTGTAAATAGTATACCACTAACATTGCTTTCTATCATTTCTTGAATAATTATATTCATTTCAATTTTACTTATATCTATGTTATTTTTCCTATAAAATTGTAAGTTATCTGTACTATATAATGATAAGAAACAGCTTTTAATCTTATCTTTAAAGCAAGATTTATCTAGTACCACATTTAAGTATGTATTATATCTTCCTGCAAGTGATAAATTTCTACTATCTTCTATACTAGCACTACTTCTAATAGCGTATTTTTTATCTTTTGGAAGCATACTAAAAATTTCATTAATAAGCTCATCAGGTATTTCAATTTTATCTATTGTTTCAAAGTTTATATTCTGCTCTTTTATGATTTTTTTAAATTCTTCAAAATCTAAAACAATGCCTAAAGGAATATTATATCCTTTAGATTTTAATATAGATAAGTATTTAGCTTTATTTCCACAGTTTTCTATTATTTTATCTCCTAATCTATACAATGCTATCACTCCGTTTCCTGCTTTAGATTTTTTTAAAAACATCTACCTATATTCTATCACATAACAGTTATTATAACAATCTAAATTTGCAGAAAAAAACTTACCAATCGTAATGATTGATAAGTTAAAAATTTAAATTACATATTTTTCATCATCTATTGCAGGTGTATGAATACCTTTTTTAATATATTTATCCATTCTTGCATCTACAAAAGATTGAGCATACTCGTTAACTACGCCATAAGGTCTATTATCGCTATAGCTTGTCATAGTATAGATTTTCTTATATACTTCGTCAACTACTTTATTATCTCCGTTTTCCATAGCTTTATATAATCTTGATAGTTGCTTATCTAATAATGTTCTATCGACAAAGCTTTTAGCATACTCATTAATTTGCTTACTATCTTCACTATTTATATATCCAGCCATTCCCATGACTTCTCTAGATAATCTCTTAAGTTCTTCATTATTATTTTCTTTTTTAGCTAATTGAACTTTTTTATTATGTTCATCATAAGCTAATTTATCTAAAAATTTCTTTACGTATTCATTAAAATTATCTTGATTTGAATCTTTTGTATATCCTGCTAATGTTCTTAAAGTATTATTTTTTAAACACACTTTAGCGAAGATATTAGGGTTTGTACTTTCTTTTACTACTTTCATTAACTCAATATACTCATATAATTTTTCTTCATTAATTTGTTTTTTACTATTCATCAAAACTCCACCCCCAACATATCATTTTATACCAAGTTGTGTCTATAAATTATAAAACGTACATTTTTAATTATACCACTTTTTGAGGGATTTTGCAACATTTTTGTAATATTTTGTTGTGTTTTATGTAATATTTTTCCTTTTGACTAGTAATCTACAATATGTAGCTATTAAAGGGATAAATATGAATATTAAAACTGAGTATACAAAGTATCCTTTTAGCATTTCAATAAACGTAATTGTATTTTTAAAAATAACATTAGTTATAATAAATTGAGATAATGCTATTAATACTGAGTAATATCTTCTAAATCTTGTCTTAGGCATTATATTAATTAAAAAATAATATAAAAAGCTTAAAAGACCAACGCAGTTAAAGTAATATTGCAATGCTAATATATTCTCTATTCTCTCTAGTATATTAAATAAGCTAAACTGTTTTAAAGATATATGCTCAGGAAATCTAAAAATACTTAAATACTCTCTTCCAAGTATTAATATTGTAGCAAGTATTATTAGTCCAAAAATAACATTAGTAAAGATAAATACTTTTAATAAGTTACCATTTAATCTGTCACTATCTTTTATATTTTTCTTAGATGTAACAAGAAGCATTACAAGTGGTACTGCAAATAATATAAAATAAGTTAATATACTTTTTATAATACTAGTTTTTGAACTTAAAAATAGTGGCTCTATATTAGTTATATTTAGCTCCTGAAATGTACCTAAAAATCCAAATACTATAAAGATAAATGAAACAATTGAAAAAACTTGATTTGTCTTTATTAATGTAGATAAGTTCTTAGTAGATAAATATATAAGTGGAAGTAATACTAATATCTTTAAATAATCTACAGATGTTTCTGGTAAATACTCAGTATTAAAGAAATCTGCCATATTATATAGTATAACTAATGAAATGATGTAAAATCCTATTGCCATAATTATATTTAATGCTTTTCCTAAAAAACTACCAAATAGATTTTCATTTAGCTCATATATATTGTTAGTTTCATTTTTATTTATTATATATCTTACAATGTAAAAGGTTATAAAGCTTAATATAAATCCTAATATTATTGCAATTATAGTATCATTTTGAGTTAGCGAAAACATTATATAGCTACCTTTTCCAATAAATATAGAAAGAGTAGCTGTAAACATTATAAAACTATAACCAAAGCTATATATTTTTTCTGAATCTTTTTCTACCATTTCTTTATTACACCACCTTGATTTAGTATTCTAACTTTAACATCAGTAACTATATTAACTTTTTTTAAGTAGTCACTATCATTAAATAGCAAATCTTTTTTCCTATATAATAAATTTCCAATACCTATTAAATCTGTATCATACTCATCTATCATAGTAAATATAGCATTATCTACTCTCCCCTTTATTTCAGCTTCTAATTCTTCTTCAATTTTATCTGTAGTCTCTGATGTTTTTATAATTATATCTTTTCCAGTTTCTGATATATTCATATCTAAATTTATTTCCATTTTTACTTGATTTTTTTCTTTATCTAGCTTTACATTATTTTTACTAGATATTATTTCTGACACGATTAAATTATCTTCTTCTCCTACTGAAATTATAGCGTTTTCTAAGTTGTTATTCAAAATATTAAAAATTATACTATCTTCATCATCTAAAAATCCTAGCATATTCCATGATTTAAAAAATGCCATATCCGATATTTCTATTTTATCGTTATTTAATGTACATGAATTAACTATTATATCTATTCCTGGTCTAAGTATATCCTTTATAATATCATTTAATGTATAACTATTACTGTTTCCTCTATATTTAGCAGATGAAAGTAACATCTCTTTCATATCTATTTTTTCTTCATTAATAGTCTGTATTATATCTTTAACATCATTTTCTTTTGCTATAAATAGGTAAAAATTATTACTTCCCTCATTATCCCTAATAAAGAAATCTAATGTATTTTCCATTTTTTCTCTAGCTACTTTTTCAGATAAAATTAGAGTTTGCATATGAGCAATATATAGCTTTTTTGGAGATTCATCTACTATATATCTTACTGCCTCTTGTACAGATTTTCCTTGTGCCTCATATATTTTCCCTTTTTCCGAATTATCTTTTCCTGTTGTATCTCTTACTATTACATTAACTTTATATCCATCTTCTTCACTATAGTCTATTCCTATTACCCTTACTATTGCAAGATCAGATAATTCTCTTAAATTATCTAGTCCATTAAAGCATAAAACTATAAGTATTAAAGCAATTACATACTTTCTCATTATATCACCTACTTTTAGTTAAATTATTAGTAAGGATTTTTTGACGTTTATTATCTTTTGGAAATTTTATCCTATTAAATAAATTTTTACTTGCCTCTGTAAAATTAAATGGAGCAACAGGATAAGTAAAAGGCTTAGTATAGCTCTTTGTTGAAACTAGACTAGCTGTAAATAATGTAAATGCAATTCCTATTCCAATTATGCCACATAGACTTGCAAATAGCATAAATATTATTCTCCATTTTCTAAGACCATTTACAACATTTATATCTGAGAACATTAATCCAGATATTGTAGTTATAGCTACAACTATTATCATAATGGGTGATACAATACCTGCACTAACTGCTGCGTCTCCTAGTATTAATGCCCCTACTATAGAAAGCGTATTTCCTGACACTTTATTTGAACGCATATCACTTTCTTTTAGTATCTCAAATGCAAAAATCATAATAGCAGCTTCAAAAAAAGCAGGAAACGGTACACCTTCTCTTTGGGACGCAAAAGAAGC
>CANRAK010000063.1 GCA_947628575.1 uncultured Clostridia bacterium
GAAGTAAGAGGCAAAGAAAAAGCCACAGAACAAGAGATAAAAGAGATAATACAATATATCGAAGACTTAAACAAAAAGAGAATTCTAGTTGAAGATATTCAAGATATAATTGAAGAAAAGCTAATGGAATTAGATAAATACCAATTAGCAAAAAAATACATTACATATCGTTATACAAGAGCACTTGTAAGAAAAGCTAATACAACAGATCAAACAATTAAAGAATTAATCGAAGGGGAAAACGAGTACTGGAATAGTGAAAACTCAAATAAAAATGCTCAGATAGTAACAACACAAAGAGATTATCTTGCTGGTATAACAAGCACAGATATAACTAGAAGATTTTTACTTCCTGAAGATATAGTAAAAGCTCATGATGAAGGAATAATTCATTTTCACGATGCAGATTATTTTGCACAAAATGCCCTACATAATTGTGAGTTAATAAATCTAGATGATATGCTACAAAATGGTACTGTAATAAACGGTGTTATGATTGAAAAGCCACATAGATTTATTACAGCAGCTACTATAGCTACACAGATTATATTAGCTGTTACTTCTTCAAGCTATGGTGGAGCAACAGTTTCACTTACACATTTAGCTCCATTTGTAAGAAGTAGTTATGAAAAATATTATAAAAAATATGAAGCAAGAAAACTTAGTAAAGAAAAATGTGATAAATATGCTTGGGAAGATACAAGAAAAGAAGTAGAAGATGGTGTTCAAACATTTAATTACCAAGTAAATTCTATGACTAACACTAATGGTCAAGCACCATTTTTAAGTGTATTTATGTACATGAACGAAACTCAAGAATATAAAAAAGAACTTGCCATGATAATAGAGGAATTCTTAAGACAAAGAATACTTGGATTTAAAAATAGAAAAGGTGTATATATTACACCAGCATTTCCTAAGTTACTTTATGTTCTTGAAGAAGATAATATAAATGAAGATGGTGAATACTACTATCTAACAAAACTTGCTGCAGAATGTACTGCTAAAAGATTAGTTCCAGACTACATTTCTGAGAAAGTAATGCTAGATTTAAAGAAAAATGAGTATGGAGATGGTGAATGTTATCCTTGTATGGGATGCAGAAGCTTCCTAACTCCTGATAGAACAAATTCTTTAGGTAATATAGCAAATGCTAAAAATTACGTTAAAGGTAAAGGAAAATATTATGGAAGATTTAATCAAGGTGTTGTAACAATAAATCTACCAGATGTTGCACTTTCTTCAAAGAAAGATATGGATAAATTCTGGCAAATTATGGACGAAAGACTTGAACTTTGTCATAAAGGACTACAAATAAGACATAAAAGATTAAGCAATGTACCAAGTGATGTTGCACCAATACTATGGCAAGATGGGGCTTTAGCTAGATTAAAACCAGGTGAGAGCATACATGAATTACTACATCATGGATATTCAACTATATCTTTAGGATATGCTGGATTATATGAGTGTGTAAAATACATGACTGGAAAATCTCATACAGATAATGGCGAAGGAAAAGAGTTTGGTCTTGAAATTATGCAAAAGCTTAATGATGCTTGTAAAAAGTGGAAAGAAGCAGAAGATATAGATTATTCTGTATATGGTACACCAATTGAGTCAACAACATATAAATTTGCAAAATGCTTAAAAGAACGTTTTGGAACAGTTGAAGGTGTAACAGATAAAAATTACATTACTAATTCTTATCATGTACCAGTATTTGAAGAAATTGATGCATTCACTAAATTACAACTTGAAAGTGAATTCCAAAGATTAAGTCCTGGTGGGGCAATATCATATATTGAAACACCAAATCTACAAAATAATCTTGATGTAATAATAGACGTTATTAAATTTATATATGATAATATAATGTATGCAGAATTAAATACAAAATCAGATTATTGTCAAAAATGTGGATATACAGGTGAAATTTTAATAGATGATAACTTAGAATGGTATTGTCCAAACTGTGGAAATAGAGACCACAATACATTAAATGTTGCAAGAAGAACATGTGGTTATATAGGAACAAACTTCTGGAATAAAGGAAGAACACAAGAAATAAAAGAAAGAGTATTACATATAGATAATAAGGTGGCAGATGCAAAATGAGATACAATTTAGTTAGAAAAATGGATATATCAAATGGCCCTGGTGTTAGAGTTTCTGTATTTATGCAAGGATGTGAATTTCATTGCAAGAACTGTTTTAATCCAGAAACATGGAGCTTTGATGGTGGGCAAGAATTAACACAAGAAAAAATAGATAATGTACTTAAACTATGTGAACATGATTATATAAAAGGATTATCAATACTTGGTGGAGAGCCTATGCATCCAAAGAATATAGAAGCTACTACAATGCTTGCAAAACAATTTAAAGAAAAATATCCAAATAAAAACGTGTGGGTATGGTCTGGTTTTAAATTTGATGAGGATTTAAAAGACAAAGAAGCTTTAAATTATATAGATGTTCTAGTTGATGGTCAATATAAAGAAGAATTACATGATCCAACACTAAAATGGAGAGGTTCTTCAAATCAGAGAGTCATTGATGTACAGCAAAGTTTAAAAGATAACAAAATTGTAGAATTATGTTAAAAATAAAGAAAGTAAGGGAGTTATCTCTTACTTTTTTTATTAAAGAAGGGGTATATATGAAGAAACAATACTTAGATTATATTATAAAAGGAATTTATGCAGGAATTGCAATAGGAATGGGTGGTATAGCATATCTTGCTATATCAAATAAAATAGTGGGCTCATTTATATTTTCAATTGGGCTTCTTACAGTTTGTATGTATTCACTTAATTTATACACAGGAAAAGTAGGATATATATTAGTAAATAAAGCAAGTTGTGTAATTGAACTAGTATTATCTTTAATTGGAAATTTTATTGGAACATTTATTGTAGGAAATTTAATGAGGCTTACTAGATTTAGCACATATATTGAAACTGCAAAAAGTATAGTTAGTACAAAATTAAGTGATAATATATTAAGTATCTTTATACTGTCTATACTTTGTGGTATTATAATGTATATAGCAGTTAATAATTATAAAAAAGAAAGCTCAGATATTGGTAAGTATATACTAATTATTATGGGAGTTATGGCATTTATACTATGTGGCTTTGAACACTGCGTTGCAAATATGTTTTACTTTAGTATAGCTGGTGTTTGGAGTATTAAAGTTTTACTATACTTACTTGTTATGATAGCTGGAAACAGTGTAGGTTCAGTAACTATAGCTTGGTGTTATAATAGATTTAGTAAGATATGTTTACCTATAGAGAAAGGGGAGAAAAAATGTTAAATATTGAACATGTAGAAAATTTAAGTGAAGAATTATATATTATGATAGATAGTGAATTTAATAAATTTGCCAAGAAAAATGATGTAGTATGTAAATATGTACCATTTTCATTTATTGCTAAAGATGAGGATAAAATAGTAGGAATAATAACAGGAAATTCATACTATAAAGAGGTACATATAGGCGATTTAATTGTTCTTGAAGAATATAGAAATAAGCATATTGGAACTAAGCTTGTTAAAGCTGTTGAAGATTATTTTAAAAATAAAGGGTTTGAAAATATGAATCTTACTACATATAAGTTTCAAGCACCAGATTTTTATATAAAATGTGGATTTAAAGTTGAATTTATTCGTGAAAATAAAGAAGATTCAAAGCTTAATAAGTACTTTTTAGTGAAGTATTTTTAATAGAAATAAGCTATATAAGAAAAAAGAAATAATATTTAGTAGAGCAATGAATTATATTATATTTCATTGCTCTATATGTAATTCTACTAACAGTCGATTGCTAAAAATTAGTTATAATGGTAACATATTATTAGTGAAAGGAGCTCTTAGAATGGATAATGAAAAATTTGGTAGCTTTATTAAAAAGCTTAGAAATGAGAAAGGATTAACTCAAAAAGACCTTGGTGAAAAATTAAATATTACAGATAAGGCTATATCTAAATGGGAAAGAGGAATAAGTTTTCCAGATATAGCTGTTCTAAATTCACTTGCAGATTTTTTTGAAGTTGATGTATCAGAACTATTAAATGGTGAACGTGGAAAAAAGGAAAAAATAGATATAGATAAAAAAATAGAAGAAGCTATTGAAAAGTATAAAAATATAGAGGAAAAAAGAAAGGCCAAAAAAGAAAAAGTTAAAAAATATGTTAAAATAACATCTATAGTTGTATTTATACTTACATTACTATTGCAACTTGGTTATTACGTTATATTAAGAAGATATAACTTTGAATATGTGCTAGACATATTACCGTATATAGTAAATGAGCTTATGATTATATCTTTATGCCTTAGTGCAATATATTGTATTAGAAAACTAGCAAATAGAAAAATAATGACTATTTCAATATTTACAGTTTTAACATTAGTAAATATTGCATTTATGGCAAATAATGCTTTTAAAAACAATTGTATTGTTAGTATATCTAGTAATTTTTCAAGTGAAGTTATACTAAAAGTAGATAAGCAAAGCGGTGCAATAAAAATATATAGAGACCCTAAGCTATTTATATTTGCAAGGGAAAAAGAGCAGTTTCAGTATGAAACTCAAGGTAATATAAAGAGGCAATGGCTAACTAATGATGTATGCTCAATAACTTATTTAGATAGAGATGGAAATATAAGAGAATATGTTGCGACATTTGGAGATAGAGGAAATGGTATATCATATTATTATGTAACTAGTGCACTACGTGGAGATTGGCAAGTATGGACTCAAAATGGAACACCAACTCAGCTTTTATCTGACAGTAAAGGAATAAGAATAACAAAAAATGGGGTAAAAGAGCAGTTTAACTTTTCAGACTGTAAACAATTTGGTACAATAGCTTTAGTACTATATAAAGAAGATGTGCCAAAATATGTAGTAGCACTAGATGAAAACTGTGAGTTAGATGATAATACAGAAATTATAAAAAAAGGTGGTACTATTACATTATGTGAGGTTTCTATGAATAAGACTCAAAAAGAATCATTATATTGTAAGACATATAAGGCTGATGACTTAGCAAGCTATGATGTAATTTCCGTAAAAGAAAATGATTATGAGCTAAAAAATGGTGTATTATATATTAGCTATGATGGTAAAAATAATATAGAAGTACCAGGAGATTTTTCTTCTATGATAAACGGTTATAAAGAAAATCAGTATCAAATATCTAAAGAAAAAACAATTTTCTTTTATGATGAGGGAGAAAAGCGTTATCTTGTATATTCAGATAATATGGGAAAGTCATGGAATACAGTAGAAATAGAGAAAGATTATTCTATTGAAAGTATCCAATTTGTAACTAAAGATATAGGATATATGTTAAAGTTTTATGATGTAGCAGTAGGAAGTGCTTGGGGCACAATAAGCAAGACAATAGATGGTGGAAAGACTTGGACTGATATTTTCTATGGAATAGGAGAAAATAATGAAAAAGTATTTAGTAGAGGCAGTCAAATTAAATTTATAAATGAAAAAGTAGGATTTTTATCTATGCCTAATATAACAGGAGAATATCAGCAATTATATATAACAAGAGATGGTGGAGCTACATTCGAAAAACTAAATATAATAGATAGTAATATATATGATTTTTATGAACTACCAACATTTGAAGATGGAACAATTAAGCTTGAAATAAATCAAGGAACAGATGGAGACTACAATGGAGGAGATTATAAAGAATTTTATTCACAAGATTATGGTATTACATGGAAGGTTTTGGAAAAATAATACATATATAATAGTAAAAAAAGAAGTAAAAGAATTATCTTTTGCTTCTTTTCTTCGTTATATATACTAGTATATTAGTTGCTAATATCTTATTTTTGTGCTATTATATAGTAAGCGAAATAAATGTAAAAAAATATCGCAAGGAGTTGAGTATTATAAACATATTATTATGTGGTAACAAAAAGGTTTTTGACGGAGCCTTATCGTTATTAATATCAATAACTAATAAAACAAAAGAACCAGTGAATTGTTATATATTTACAATGAATTTAGAAAGAGTAAATCCTAATTTTGTAAGTATAGAGGATAAACAAATAGAATTCTTAGAAAACGTCATAAAAAATAAAAATGAGAATAATAGTGTAAAAAAAGTAGATGTAACTGAGCTATATGAAAAAGAGTTTGGTGGATGTAAAAATGAAAATGCGTACTGTACACCATATACACTATTAAGATTACTTGCAGATATGGTTGAGGATATGCCAGAAAAACTATTATATTTAGACATAGATATGATGGCGGCTGGAGATATATCAGAGTTATATAATACAGATATAGAAGGATATGAATATGCTGCAGTAAAAGAAAAATATGGCTCAAAATTAATCAGATGGGATTATATAAATGCTGGTATGTTACTTCTTAATATGAAAGAAATAGAAAAAACAGGACTTTTAGAAAAGGCAAGAGAGAGAATAAAAACTAAAAAAATGTTATTTGCAGACCAAGATGCTATTTATTGGTCAACAACAAATAAATTATTACTTCCAAGAATATATAATGAACAAGCAAAATTTAATAAAAAAGATACTGTTATATGCCATTTTTGTAAAAGATTAATGTTACTACCATATCCACATACTGAAAATTACAAACAGTGGCAAGTAGATGAAATACATAAATACTTAAAATGTTATGCTTTTGATGAAGACTTAAATGAATATTTACAAGCAAAAGAAACTTTTGAGTTGTAGGAAAAGGAGTTAATATGAATAGAGAAACAATACCTATATTTTTTGCAATAGATAATGGATTTACTAAATTTTTAGCTGTTGCATTGCAATCATTACTAGATAATGCTAGCAAGAATTATGACTATAGTATAAAGGTACTACATACAGATGTAGAAGAAGATAATATAAAGAAGATAAAGAAATATGAAAGAAGTAATGTTAATATTGAGTTTGTAGACTTAAATTACTATATTGAGAAAATAAAAGATAAACTATATACTAGAGATTATTACTCAAGTTCAACTTACTTTAGATTATTTATCCCAGAGCTTTATCCACAATATAATAAAGCAATATATCTAGATTGTGATATTGCAGTGCTTGGAGATATATCTGAACTATATAATATAGATTTAAAGAAAAATTTGGTCGCAGCAGCACCAGATGATATTATACAATTTAATAAGGTATTCCAAGATTATGCAGAAAAAGTAGTTGGTGTTGCAAAATATCAAAATTACTTCAATGCTGGTATACTTCTTATGAATTTAGACGAACTAAGAAAATTCCATTTCCAAGAAAAGTTTTGCTATTTACTAGGGACAGTTAAATATTCAGTTGCTCAAGATCAAGACTATTTAAATAGACTATGTAAAGGTAGAACTAAGATTATAGGGCGTGAATGGGATGTTATGCCAATTGTTAATGAAGATACAAAGGAAGAAAATATTAAAATTGTACACTATAATTTTGCATATAAACCATGGCATTTTGAAGATGTACCATATAATGAGTATTTTTGGAAATATGCTAAAAAAACAGAATTTTATAACGAAATTCTAAAAG
>CANRAK010000064.1 GCA_947628575.1 uncultured Clostridia bacterium
TGCTTCTTTTAAGAATAATGATGTTAAAGTAGTTGTTGTTGTTTTTCCGTCAGAGCCAGTTATACCAATCACATTTGCATCAGTAAGATGTATAAAAGTCTCCATTTCAGATGTTAAAATAACGCCCGCATTTACAGCATCTTGTATTTCAGGAAGAGATGGTTTTACACCTGGTGATCTAAATATATAATCTGAACTTTTTAAATCTTCTAAATATTTTTCTCCTAAAATAAACTCTATATTTTCTAGCTCTTTTAACTCATCTGGCACTACTTCATTTTTATCTCTAGCAATAATTTTAGCACCTAATTTATTTAAATACTTTATAGCTGGAATATTACTTACTCCAAGCCCAATAACAGATACTTTTTTTCCTTTAATATTTTCTTTAAATTCTTCAACTTTTATATTAGCCATATTTAATTTCTCCCTCTTTGTATATTATATTACTAGTTAATTAATTTTGCAACAAGAACTCTTTAAAATTAGTTTACATAATATTAAAAATATGATATAATATTATTGTATCATTTATATAGGAGGAGGAAATATGAAAAGAAATTTTTCATACGATATTTATATCGCAAATGAGAATAATGAAAATTGGTGCTATGTTGCCAAAGAAAGGAATGCAAATGGTAAATGTTTCAAAGTCAACTTTGATACAGACAAACGTGGTGGGCTAAAAATCGTTTTTCTTGAAGAAACTGATTCATCTTCATTTAAAACTTTAAAAGTTCTATTTGAAAATGTAAATGATTTTATTAAAGTCAATGCTTATAAGTCATTTTTAGCAAAAGAAGATGAACTTTGTGTAAACAGAGAAATTTACAATATTATGACTAATAAGTATTTAAAATCCAAACCCAAATATGTGGTATGGGATGGAGTTGTAGAAAAAGTTTATGGTGGAAGAATTGTTGTAGAAGGATATTACGACATAGAGTATCCAACATTTAAAATTTGCTAGAAATAAACACTATCAAATTGATAGTGCTTTTTTTAATTTCCTCCTAATATTTCTTCTTTATTTAAGTTTCCTACATATTCATAAGAACCACATGCTGTTTGGTCTTCTCTTTTTTTGCTTTTTTTATCGTTCATACATTCACATACTTTTATTGAATTTAATCTACAAGTTGAATCATCTATACAGTTATGTGCACATTTTGCCACATTACATTTAATTCTATCATCACCTTTTCTCATTTTTTTATCATCTCCTAATTATATTTTTTGCTTATATACTTTTTTTATTCATTTATTTTTTATTGTTTTTTAATTAAAAAGTTGCTATAATTATCTCACTATGGAAAAAGAAAGATATAGACATTTAAATACATATTTAAAAGAAAAATTTGGTAAAAGAACTTTAAAGATTTGCGTTGATGCAGGCTTTACTTGCCCAAATAGAGATGGCAGTAAATCTTATGATGGTTGTATATTTTGTAGCAAACGAGGTTCTGGTGAGCATTTAAAAGAATTAGATATTCCATCACAAGTAAAAGATTTTCTAAATAGCTATCGTGGAATGCGTGCAGATAGTTTTATAGTATATTTCCAGAATTTTACTAATACCTATGATACTGTTGAAAATCTAAGAAAAAAGTATGATATGGCACTTATAGATAAAAGAATTGTAGGAATTCAAATTGCTACACGCCCTGACTGCATTAATGAAGAAATAGCAAAACTACTTAAAGAATATGCTAAAAATTACTATGTATGTGTAGAACTTGGTCTTCAAACTTCAAATGATAATACAGGAAAATTAATTAATAGATGCTATAACTCTTCATCTTTTACTAATGCTGTTAATATACTAAATAAATATAATATAGATATAGTAGCACATATTATGATTGGACTTCCTAAAGAAAGTATTTCAGATTTAAAAAATACTGTTTCTTTTATTAATAATCATAATATTCAAGGACTAAAAATTCATTCTACATATATTTTAGAAGATACTAAGTTAGAAGAAATGTATAGAAATAACTTATATACACCATTAACATTAGATGAATATTTAGAAAGTTTAACTTTCGTTATAACTCATATACGTCCAGATATAGTTTTACACCGTATTAGTGGTGATGCACCAAAAGATATGCTAGTTGCTCCTTTATGGAATAAGAGAAAAAAATGGTTTTAAATGGTATAGAGAAAATATTAAAAGAAAATAACTTGTATCAAGGTATATACTACGCTAAATAATATGTTAAAATATGTAATATTGTGGTATAATATTTATGGTGATTTTTATGAAACCAATTATTGGTGTTGTTGCAAGACCATATATTACAGATAATAATAGAAATGCACTTTGCATATTAGAAAACATAAGGACATCTATATTAAATGCTGGCGGTATTCCTCAAATTATATTACCAACACAAAATATGGTATATATTAATAATCGTGAGAGTGAATTAACAGATGAAGATAAAGAAATTCTTAACAGACAAATTGATTTATGTGATGGAATATTAATGCCTGGTGGTGATATGATTTACTTTTATGATAAGTATATCTGTAAAGTAGCAAATGAAAAGAAAATACCACTTCTTGGTATATGTATGGGAATGCAGGTAATGTGTAATTATAACAATGATAATAAAAACATTAAAATAGAAGGACATAAACTACCTGAAGAAGCATACGTCCATGATGTATTAGTAAATAAAGATTCTAAACTGTATAACATATTAAAAAAAGATAATATAAAAGTTAATAGTCTTCACGGATATAAAGTTCCAAATAGTGGTGATTATGAAGTTGTTGCAAAATCTGGCGATATTATAGAAGCTATTGAAAAGAAAAACGAGCTATTTAACATTGGCGTCCAGTGGCATCCTGAAAGAAATATAGATGAAAATGGTAGACAAATATTTTCTAGCTTTATTAATGCTTGTAACGTATATATGAATGAAAAATAAGAGCACAATTTAATGTGCTCTTTAACTTATTATATCTAATTCTTTTTTTAGTCTTTCAACTTCTAAATTATATGCCTCTGTGTTTCTTCTATGCTCTTGTATACTTTCTTTTAATCTTTCATTTTGCATTTCAAATAGCTTTATTAATGCATATTTTTGATCTTCGTTCATATTTTCTATAGATATTTCTCCTCTTCTATACATATTCTGAAATTCATAAATATCTACTCTTTGGTGTTCACCACTAATTTTTATTGTACCATTAAATCCGTTGTTCATTTTAGCTCTTTGAGCTAATATTTGTGCTCTTTTTTGGTCTCTTTTCTTTCTTTTAATATTAAAGAAACCTTGAAATAATTTTTTTAAATTTCTTGAAACAAAGTTTTCTCTTACCATCGGTAAGTTATAATATTCTCCGTTCATAAATTCCTCCTAAGATTTCATTGTTAATCTAATTTTCATATCATTAAATTTATTCATTAAGTTCTTAGCATTTTCTTCTCTCATTTGCTCTATTTGGTTCATAGCTATAAGTTCATTATATTCATTTGTTGCATCAATAAGCTCTTGAGTTAATGCTCCATCAACTTGATACTTATCCATAGCACTTTCAAATACTTTATATGCTTCTGGTAGTAATGCTTCTATTATAGCTGCTACTCTTACTTTTTCTGTACGAGTTGCTATAAGTTTTCCTCTTTGATATGATCTTTTAGCCTGAGCTTTATAATTTGCTATGCTAAGTTTAAGTAACATTTTATAATCTTTTAAAGTTGGTGTAAATTCATTTTTTATATCTACTAATCTACATTTTAAATCTTGCATATCTACAGGTGCGATTTTTACTTCGTCACCTTTTTCATTTTCAAATAATGGCCATTCTTCATTTCTAACTAGTGAATAACATACTGCTTTTATCTGAATATCATCTAGTCCAGCAGATATAAAATTATATTCATTTTCTATCATTTGTTCTGCAATTGTTAAAGCAGATATCTTTTTTATATATGCATGATGCTCATAATAATATGGCACTTCATCTTTGTAATATAGAAAATCATCTATATGCCTGATATAAAAACAAATACGTTGTATCTCATCTTCAGGATAGCTTAGCTCTTCTAAAAAGCTTCTTGCCATCTTTGCAGATTCTATTTCATTACCAAAATAAGTAATCTTTCCATAAAATTCTTGTGCTATTGAAGGTTTAGCAACGTCATGTAAAAACGCTGCTATTTTAAGTAGTTTTATTTCTTCATTAGAAAGTTCACCTGTTGGTATATCCTTTACTGTTCTTAATGTATGTTCAAATAAGTCATAGCATTGATGTGGATTATTTTGATTATAATTAACCATATCTGATACTATACTTCCAAATTTATATTTAATATCTTCTATAGGCATATTAAGATAGTATTCTACTACATCTTGTCTTAATAATGTATTTTCAAATTCACTTTTTGTAATTCCTATCATATTACAATCACCTTTCAGGCTTATTTTACTACATTTTACGGTAATTATCAACTATTTTTCGTATTTTAGTATACTTTTTTTAGTAACATTACTGTAATATTTACCCAAAAAAAAAAGAAAGTAACTATTATATACTTTCCTTATCCTTCTAATTTTTTTAAAATATTTACTTTAAATTTATACTTACCATCGTAATTTTTATTTATTACTATTGGTATAAATTTTTCTTCTTGTGGATATAAGTATTCAAATTTTATACTTGACTCTGTATTTTCTTCTCTAATCTCTCCATCTACAATTATCTTATCTGTATTGTTCTTTACAATTAGTGTAAGCACTTGTTTGTCTATTGCCTTATAATTTGTTTTATAATATCCTATAACCTCTATTTTAGCTTTTGGCTCGTTAACCTCTACAAGTGTAGATGTGCTTGGATATACATAAGTAAAATTACTAAAAAACATAAATCCAATAACTAATACTATAACTGCTAATACTTTTATTATAACATTTACAATTTTTTTAAATATTTGTGCCTTTTCTCCAAATATTGCTGGTGCTATATATGATATTATACATAACACAAGTATACCTATAACTACAGCTGTTAAAATATTTTGCATTAATTGTACAATTTGAGTCATTTGTAAAATTCTTTCACTCATAAAATTCCTCCTCCTTATATACAATATTCTTTGTATATACTTTTTTTATCTATTAAGAATTATTTTACCTAGTTGCATGTAGGCTAATTATACCATCATATTATAATTATGTCAACAATTAATTATACTATTCATTGTTACTAATATATGATATAATATATATACCTAAGGAGAGATTTTAATGAGTATACAACATCCATTTAAACCAGTATATACTAATAATAGTAAAATACTTGTATTAGGTAGCTTTCCTTCAATAAAATCTAGAGAAAATGAATTTTATTATGGACACCCAAAGAATAGATTTTGGGAAATACTTGAAAATATATTTAATGCAAATATACCTCTTTCTACTAAAGAAAGAATTGAATTTTTAAACTCACATAATATTGCATTATGGGATATTATTAAAAGCTGTGATATTTTAAATTCTAGTGATTCCTCAATAAGAAATGTTAAAATAAACAATATAGATGAAGTTATTAATAACAGTAATATTAAAGCAATTTTTTGTAATGGAAATACTTCATATAAACTAACTTTAAAATATTATACAAATACATTTAATTTACCTATTATTCTTTTACCTTCATCTAGTCCTGCTAATGCTAGATTTTCTATAGAAAATTTGATAGCTATTTGGAAGGAAAAAATAATAAAATATATTTAAAAAGACTACTATCAAGCAATAGTAGTCATTTATATTACATATCATAATTCCAAAATCCTAGCTGTCCTTTAGCTTCTATAGGAGTATCAAATACTTCTACATTTTCTATCTTAAATCCATAATTATTTGAAAAAGAATGCGATGTATAAATATCGTTATTTTCATTTGCAAGCATCTTTGCAAACTCATCACTCATTGGCACACAGTCTGTAATTGTTACTTTTCCAAGTATTTTTCCTAGTGGTAGTTCATCTGGTAAATACTTTTTTAGTCTTTCTAGAGCCTCTTTATCTATACCTTTTCCTGCATGTATTAATACATCTCCTCTATAGTTTGTTTTCCAACTTCTAAACTCAAAACGTTTATCTTTTTGCATAATTAATGTTGCCCATGGTTGCTTAATTGTTAATGCTTTCATATTTTACACCTACTTTTTCTTTTCTATATTTTTATATACTTTTCCATCTTTTAACTTTACACTATCTCTTAGCTTTCTATGATATGTTATTACAAATCTATGTATCTCGTCTTGTAAAAAAGTTAAAAAGTTTAATATCTGCTTTTTATCTGATAAATCAAACTCATTTCCATTTTCGTCAATTAGCCCTCTTGTTCTATGCTTATCATTTTTTACCATACCATAAATATTAGTGTTTTCTTGTGCCTCACTCATAGCCTTTTTTACCATATTAAGCTGTGTTTTTCCACCATCTATTAATATGACATCTGGAAGTGGCCAGTCTTGTGCATGCTTTAATCTTCTACTTAAAACTTCATACATACATAATGGGTCATCTTGTGTTTTAGTACTTCTAATCTTGAATTTTCTATACATACTTTTATTTAGTTTACCATTTTCAAATCTTATCATACAGCCTACTATGTACTCATTTCTTAAATTTGAAATATCATAACATTCAATAGAGTCTATTCCTTCGTTAAATCCTAAAAGTGAAGCTAAATCTTCTACAACATTATTCTTTTTATCTTCAATATTAATGTTAATATTATTTTCTACCATTTTAATTAAATTTGCCTTTTCTCCACGTTTTGGACATATAACTTGTAATTTTATATCTCTTTTAGTAAAAAGTTGATTAATAAGCGAAATACTCTCCTCTGATAGCTTAGTATATACTTTTTTTGGCATATCATTATTATCTGTATAATAATTAGATATAATCTGGACTAAAGATTCTTCTATTTCCTCTTGTTCTACATCTGTTATTTTTACATTATCATGTAATACTATTTTATAATCTCTAATTTTAAATATTTGTATATATAATACACCATCTAGAAAGACATATCCCCATATATCTGTACTTATCTCATTTAAGTTAGATACATTTTGTTTTTGACTAAATTTTTCTATGTTATCTAATCTTTGTTTTAGCTCAGCTGCTTTTTCAAACTCTAGCTTTTCTATACATTTTTCTATTTGCTCTTGTATCATTTTCTTAACGTCTGATGTTTTTCCTTCTAAAAATAGTACTACTTGTTCAATCATTTCTTTATATGCTTTTAGACTAATATCATTTATACAAGGACCTAAACATCTTCCAATATGATAATACAAACAAGCATTCTTAATATGTGTTTTATCTAAATTATACTTACATCTTTTTACTGGGAAAATCTCTTTTATAGTATGAAGTGCATCACGCATAG
>CANRAK010000065.1 GCA_947628575.1 uncultured Clostridia bacterium
CTATTATATTTTTTCTATACTCTACTATTTTTTCTATATATGAACTCATCTTTTCATGTAGCACTTTTATATATTCATCATCTACAAAATCATTTTTTAGCATACTATTTTTAAGTTTTAAGCACTTCATATACTCTTGATGAAAAATAATATATGATTTAGATAACTGACAACATATCATGTCTATAAAATTTCTTCTTTTACTTGGTGAACCTTTAACTATATCTAAACTTTCAGGAGAAAATATAACTACAGGAATTTCACCTACATAATCTGATATCTTTTTAATTTTAATATCATCATTTTTTATTTGCTTTCTATTTAGCTTGTCTATATAAAATTTAGTGACTTTATCTAAATTATTTTTTGAATAATTTAGCGTTAAATTTAAATAGTCTTTGTTAAACATAATAAGCTCATTATCTTTTATTGTTCTATATGACTTTCCAAATGCACAAACATATATAGCTTCTATTATATTAGTTTTTCCCTCAGCATTATTTCCTAAAAAAAGATTTATACCGTTTATTAGTTCTATATTTTCATTTTCGTAATTTCTAAAATTCTCTAATAATATATTTTTTAAGTACATATATTTTCCTCTCACATAACAAATAAAGCATGAATAATATGTATACTCATGCTTTACAGTATAAATTAATCTTGTTTTATTTTTATTGGTAATACCACATATGTATATTCATTTGATACAACCGGTTTAAATAAAACTGGTGAAATATTAGTAGTAAATTCTATACATATTTCTGTGTCTTCGATAACTTTTAAGGCATCTATTACATATCTAGGATTAAATCCTATTTCTAATTCTTTTCCTTCAACTAATGCAGAAATAACTTCTTTTGCATCTCCATTTTCACTAACACAGCTTAGAGTTATTCCATCTAAATTTAATTTCATTTTAACAGGAGATTTTTTATCTTTTTCTTTATTCTCTTTAGCAAATAGAGCAACTCTTTCAAAAGAATCTAGTAATTTTTTTGTTTTAACTCTAACTCTAGTTTCATAATGTTCTGGAATTATACTTTGATAATTTAAAAACTCTCCCTCTATTAATCTGCTAATTATTATACTATTTCCCATTTCAAATAAAGCTTGATTTCTATTAATTCCAATTCTTACAGTTTCTCCTTCATTATCACTTAAAATTTTTAATAATTCAGAAAGTACTCTACCAGGAATAATAGCTTTAAAATTATTAATTTCTTTTTCATTTAAATGTTTTTTTAAAGATAATCTAAATCCATCAATAGTAACAATTGTTAAAACACCATCTTCTACTTTAACTAGAGCACCATTATATACTGGTCTATTCTCATCAGTACTAATTGAAAATAATGTTCTTCTTATCATATCTTTAAATATACTTTGTTCTAGCTCAATGCTATTTTCAATATCAAAAACTGGAAGTTTAGGATATTCATTAGGATTCATTACAGCTAGTTTAAAAATTCCATTAATTGATTTTAATACAAATAGATTATCATCAACAGATATTTCAACTGATTCATCTTCTATTTTTCTTACTATTTCATTTAGCATTCTTAAATCTACAACTGTCTTACCTTCTCTAATTACTTCACAAGAAAAAGTATGTTCTGATCCAATTTCTAAATCATTAGTAATTAATTTTAATTTATTTTGATAAGCTTCAAATAAAACTCCTTCTAATATTGGCATAGTTGTTTTTGAACTAGATGTCTTTGATACAATATTTAAAGCATTTATTAATTCTTTTAAATCACATTTTATATTCATTTTCTTATCTCCTTTTCATTTTTAGATTAACAACTCTAATTTTTATTATTTTATTATAATAAACTAATTTTAAAAAATCAATAGTATTTAGCTTTCTCTTTCAAGTGCTTTTTTAATATCATCTATTAAATCTTTTGTATCTGCGTTATTATCATATTCATCTTTAATTTTTGAATAAGCATGAAGTACTGTAGAATGGTCTCTTCCACCAAAATCTTTACCTATTGCAGGAAAAGACATATCTGCTACTTCTCTACATAGATACATTGCAATTTGTCTAGGAAAAGCAATTGTATTTGAACGTTTATCACTAGTTAAATCAGTTACTTTTATGTTGAAAAATTTAGCAACTACTTGCATAATTAAAGTACTAGTTAAAATTTTTGTATTTTTAACTAATATTGATTCTATAGTATTATCAACAAGGTCGTCTGTCAAGGGGTTATTTGTAAATTTTGTATAAGCAACTAATTTTTTTAATACCCCTTCAAGTTCTCTTACGTTAGATTTTACCCTTGTTGCAATTCTTTCAATTAATTCATCATCAATTAAATATCTTTCTTCTTCTGCTTTCTTTTTTAGTATAGCAACTCTTGTTTCATAATCTGGAGTTTGAATATCTACACTAACTCCCATAGAAAATCTTGTTCTTAGTCTATCCTCTAATCCATTTATTTCTTTAGGTGATTTTTCAGAAGTTAAAACAATTTGTTTTCCACTTTCAAATAAAGAATTAAAAGTATGAAAGAATTCTTCTTGACATTTATCCTTTCCAGCAATTATTTGAACATCATCTATAAGTAATAAATCTACATTTCTAAATTTCTTTTTAAATGAATCGTTCATATTTGGATTTAACATGGCTTTTATTAATTCATTAACAAATAACTCACCTGTACAATAAATAACCTTTTTAGAGGGATCCTGGTCGATTACAGCATTACCTATTGCTTGCATAAGATGTGTCTTTCCAAGTCCTACTCCTCCATAAATGTATAAAGGATTTGTCATTCCTAAATTTTGACTTACTGAATAAGCAGTTGCTTGAGCAAATCTATTATTTGATCCAATTACAAAATTATCAAAAGAATAAACAGTAGAAACATTTAGTCCTGCTTCTTCTTTAATTCTTTTTACATCAACAGAAGGGATTATTTTTGCGTTCTCTCCTACTTCTACATTTGCGTATTGACCTTTAACTATTTCTTCGTCTAATGCTTCTTCTCCATTTTCTGGAATTGCATCTTTAGCTTCAAATGTTATTTTATAATCTACACTTGTTAAAATCTTTAAAGTGTTTTGGATTAAATCTAAATATCTCTTTTTGCAAATTTCTATATGATATCCTGAAGGAGCTAAAAAACAAACTGTATTTTTATCTATTAATCTTGGTACCATTACTTCTATGTATGTCTTATATGCAATTTGAGAAGTTTCATCTTTTAAAGCTTCTAATGCTTTTTCCCAAATATTTATAAAGTTCTCTTCCATATTTCCCTCCCTCTTAATTTAAGTCGTATAATTTCTGCTTTTATTATAATAAATTATATCAAAAAAATCAATAAGAAAATTATTTTTGAATTAAAAGTTATCCACACTATCCACAAATTATTCTGTTTATAATGTGGATAAGTTTTATAATAAAAAATATTAAAGTTAATTAAATTTATTTTTAATAAATTTTATAATTTTAAAAATTGCTAAAATTATTTTTTTGATTTTTTATTTTTTGATACTTTTTCTAAAAAATAATTTTTTGAAATTTTTTTTAATTTTTTTAAAAAATTTTTTTCTAATTTTTTTTGGGTAATTTTTTAATAATTTTAAAAAAAGAAATGTTACAAAATTTTTTTTTGCATTTTCCTCGCGCGCGCGTTATTAACATTAAGTTTTATATTTATATATTATTATAGTAGTAGTAGTAGGGGGTGTGGATTATGTGGATAACTATGTCTAGCCCTTGGTATTACTGGATTTTGCCTGTGGATAACTTTGTGGATAACTTTGGCAGTTATCCACACTTTCCACACCCATAATTCGACAAAATGGATTTTCACAATTCTATCACAGAGTTATCCACAGGTTATCCACAGGTTAGCTGTGGATAACTTTTAAAATTTCACTTTTTGGAGCTCTTTGAAATAAATGTGAAATATTTTTGTAATAAATGAAGAGCATGCCCCTTCAAACGCAGTAAAATAGCATATTTTTTTATTTGTAAATTACAAATAACTCTCAAAAAATTTGGCAAAAAAATTGCGCAAAAAATAATTATGTCAAATTCGAATTTTCACAGAAAAATTGACTAAATTTTCTATGTCTACTAAAGTATATTATAAATATTGAAATTTAAACAAAGTCTTGATAGTTGTAAATTACAAATAAATTTTTTCAAAAATACCAAAAATTGAAAAGTTATCCACAGAGTTATCCACAGGTTGGTGAAAATCTATGAAAATTTTGTGAAAAAATATTTTTTTAGTGACATAAAAACTGTGGATAACCGTGAAAACTTAATTTTTTTATGCAACCCTGAAAGCATTGAAATGAATATATTTTCACGTTTTTACAGATGTATGTAAATTACAAATATTTTTAGTTTTCACGAGTCAATTCTTTTGATATTTTAATTTACATAAAAACTGTGGATAACTACTAAAATTATGTAGTTTTTTTATATATTTTTTAGATATTTTTCATAAAGATTAAAGTTATCCACAGGTAGTTGAAAAAATTAATGGTCAGGAAAGGTAAAATTTTGAAATCGCAAAGTGACATAAAAACTGTGGATAACTTTTTTAGTTTTCACGGAAAAATTTGAAATTTTTGATGGGTTGACAAAGAAAACTTTTTATAGTATAATGTTACCACTTATTATTGTGTTATCGCCAAATACGGCTTTAGCATATATTTTTTGGTATTGAAATTTATATATTTATATACATTTTAGGAGGTGTATTAACATGAAAAGAACATATCAACCAAAAACAAGACAAAGACAAAAAGTACACGGATTTAGAAAAAGAATGTCAACAGCTTCTGGAAGAAAAGTATTAAAATTAAGAAGAGCTAAAGGAAGAAAAGTACTTTGTGCTTAATTTTTTAACTAGTGGGTATGTATTTTCATATCCACTTTTGTCATTAAAAGGAAGAAAAAGTAATGAAAAACACATTTAGAATAAAGAAAAATAGAGCATTTAGATATGTTTTTAAAAACGGAGATCATTTTAGTGGAGAATATGTAGTTGTTCATACTTGTAAGACTAAATATTCTTCTGAAAATATTGAAAGTAGTAACTTCTTTGCTGTATGTGTATCCAAAAAGAACGGTAATAGTGTAGAGCGTAATAGATTAAAAAGATATGCAAGAGAAGTATATAAACAAGAAGAAGAAAATATCTCTAGAGGATACAATATTGTAATAGTATACAAAAAAGATATAAAAGCCGAAAAAGTTAATTTTAATAATATAAAAGAAGACATAATTAAATGCTTTGAAGGATTGAATTTATATGAAAAAAATAATTAAATATATTATTAGATTACCAAGAAAGATATTAGTATCTTTAATTAAGCTTTATCAATTATGTATATCTCCACGTATTGGAAGCCACTGTAAGTACTATCCTACGTGCTCAGAGTATACGAAACAAGCAGTTGACAAATATGGTATAATTAAAGGTAGTTTATTAGGTATAAAAAGAATCTTGAAATGTAATCCATTCTCAAAAGGTGGAGTGGATATATTAAAATAGTGAATGGGGGATATTAATGATAGATTTTATATCAGGATTATTAGGTAGTATTATTAGGCTTATATATAATTTAGTTGGTTCTAATTATTTAATAGCTCTTTTAATATTTACCTTTTTAACAAAATTAATACTTTTCCCATTAATGCTAAAACAGCTTAAATCTACTGCGTCAATACAAAAAATTGCGCCAGAAGATAAAAAAATAAGAGAGAAATATAAGGATAATCCACAAAAGATGAATGAGGAAATACTTAAACTATATGCAGACAATAAAGTAAGCCCAATGGCTGGTTGTATAGTTCCAATAATTCAAATTCCAATTATTATTGCAATGTTTTGGGTTGTAAAACAGCCTTTAACATATATTTCTAGATTAGATAATACTCAATTAGTTGAGTATACACAACAGTATTTACAAAAAGATGAAGTTACTGAAAAAGAAGTAAAAGCTTATGAAATAAATGTAGCAAAAGAACATCCTGAAATTATAGATATGAATACTGTTTATGGCTTAAATTTAGGGGATTCTCCAAAAGATGCTTTTGCTAAAGATGAAAGTAAAAGAGTTAGTAAATTAACACTTATAATACCAATTCTTTCTTTCCTTTTTGCAATATTAAGTAATAAAATTTCTCAAAGAAATATGAAAATGACAGAAGAACAAGCTGAAATGCAAAAATCTATGAATTTAATGATGCCTTTACTTTCTGCATATATTTCTTATTCTTGGCCTTTAGCTTTAGGTGTTTATTGGCTATTTGGAAGTATTTTAGGAATAGGGCAACAATTAATTATGGATAAATTAATGGAAGAAAAAGATGAAAATTCTAAAAATAAAGGAAATAAAAAAACATTATTCCTTGGAAAGGGTGAAAATAATGACTAAAAAAGTAACTGAACAAGTTGGAAAAACAATAGAAGAAGCTATTAGAAAAGGACTAGAAGAACTAAAAGTTTCTAGAGATGATGTAAAAATAGAAGTTCTTGAAGAACCTTCTAATGGTGGAGTTTTAGGTATATTATCTGCTAAACTTGCAAAAGTAAGACTTACTGTAGATAAGAAAATAAGCGAAGAACAAGCTGAAAAAACTAAAGAAAAATTAGAAGAAGTTTTAAATAATATATTTGAAATAACTGGAGAAAAAGTTTCTTATACTATTGAAAAATCAGATAATCAAATTAATCTTGTAATTACTGGCGATGAAATGGCTCATTTAATTGGATATAAAGGTAAAACAATTGAAGCTTTTCAATCACTATTAAATTCAATATTACAAAGAGAAAATGAAGAATATGCTAAAGTTTTTGTTGAAATAAACGGATACAAAAAGAAAAAAGAAGAAAAACTTAGAAAACTTGCAAATAAAATGGCTGCTAACTGTGTTAAATTTAGAAGACCAATTAAACTTGAGCCTATGTCAGCTTATGAAAGACTTATAATTCATAGGGAATTAGCAGATAGAAAAGATGTTGAAACTGAATCTATCGGTGAAGAGCCTAGAAGAAGAGTTGTTATTAAAAGAAAATATCAATATAGATAATCTTTTAAGGAGGTAAGATATATGGAAAGTGAAAATAACAAAGAGTTTATTGATGAACTAAAAACAAAAAATGATCCAGTTGAAAATTGGCCTTTAAAGAAGTTAAAAAAAGAGGCTGAAGGTGGCTCAGATAAAGACAATACCATTGAAAGAGATGACATCGGTATTGAATAAAAAAGTATATATCACCATTCTATTTAGGTGAAAGTTAAATAGAACTCAGTGATTTAGTATATAAGATACTATTTCGCTGAGTTCTTTTAAGTAAAGGAGGAAAAATTATGTCTACAACTATTGCAGCAATAGGTACAGCTTTATCTAATAG
>CANRAK010000066.1 GCA_947628575.1 uncultured Clostridia bacterium
ATTAAATTTAGAATATAAACAACTTTATGAAAAACAGCAAACAGAAATAGAGCTACTAGAGAGGAGACTTAATGAAAGATAAAGTTACCGAATCTATTCTCCCAGAAACTGTTATAAAACAAAAAAAGAAAAAAGCTTTAGATAAAGAAGACATGCTATATTTCTTTTTCAAAGTATTTGCAGTTATTATAATTGCAATAGTACTTTTAAGAAGTATTTATGGTATAGAGTTTGTTGAAGGACAAAATATGTATCCTTCAATAAAAGATGGAGATGTTGTAGTATATTTTAGGATAAACTCACAATATCAAAATAATGAAGTGATTTCATTTAGAAAAGATGTTTCAAATTATATTGGAAGAATTGTAGCACAAGCTGGAGATATTGTTGAAATTACGGAAGATGGAGATCTTATAGTAAATGGAAATGTGCAACAAGAAGAAATATACTTTGATACATACCCAGACAATGCGTCAGGAATAACTTTTCCATATGTAGTAGACGATGGCTGTGTATTTGTTCTTGGAGATTACAGAACAAATGCAGTAGATAGTAGACATTTTGGACAAGTATCTTTAAAAGAGATAAATGGTAAAGTTATATCTATTATTCGAAGACGTGGATTTTAAATTTGGTATAAATATATGAAAATATATTTTATATAATGAAAAGAGGTAAAGAAAAAATGAGAACAAAGAAAATTTTAATGGCTATGTTAGCAATTGTAGTTTTTGTTTCAATGGGAGTTGTATTTGCAGCAAATGTACCAGCAGAAGTAAAAACAAACGCAGAGATTGTCATAAATAAAAAAGTTACTGCAAGTGATGGCTTACTACCAGATGTTACAGAGTTTAAGTTTAATTTAGAAAAAGTAAGATATACACTTGCTAAAGATGGTGTTGAAGTAATAGGTGATTTAAGTTATATGCCAGAAGGTGGCGAACTAACTATACCAGTTACACCAAATGGTGAAAATACTGAAAAGAATGGCTCTATGACATACTCTTTAGACTTTTCAGATAAAGAAGTAGGTGTTTATAGATATAAATTAACTGAACAAAATGGTGGTGTTGAAGGTGTAGAATATGATAACAAAACATACTACATTGATATATATGTAATTAATCAAATTGATGAAGAAACAGGAGTACCAACAGGTAAAGTAACAGTTTCAGATATGGTTGTTTGGGAAAAAACAGAAGATAGTGAGACTAAGAAAACAAGAAGTGATGCTGATAATACACCAAATAAATTAGAGTATCCATTTATAAGTAAATATGAGACTTCTGCAGATTTAAGTGTTGCCAAAGTAGTAAAAGGTAACTATGCAAACTTAAATCAAGAATTTGAATTTAAAGTTACATTAGACAACTTAGCTGATGGTGAAACATACACTATTGAATATTATCAAAATGGTGAAAAAGTAGAAGGAACAATAAATGAAAATCCTACTACTGTTAAAAAAGAAAATGGAGCAATAACACTAAAATTAAAAAACGGAGAAAAATTTGTAGTAAAAGGATTACCAGCAAATGCAAAATATACTGTAGTTGAAAACCAAGAAGCTACATATACTGGTGAATATAAAGCTTATGGTGAAGAAGCTACAGGAGAAAGAACTGGAAAATCTGATATGGGACAAGATGTTACAGTTACAGGAACACTTTTTGATAACAAAGTAGAAAATGGTGTACTTTCAAATGAGGAAGTTACTTATACAAATACAAAAGAATATACTGCTCCAACAGGTATTATAGTTAGTGTATTACCTTTTGTTGTAGGTGTTGTATTAGTTGGTGCGTTATTTGTTGTAGTTTCTAATAAAAGAAGCCAAGAAGAATAAAAGGAGATTAGATTAAATATGGCATATAAACTAATAAAATTTGCAGATAAAATATTGAATGTTCTAATATATACAGTTCTTATAATTGCATTTTTATTCTGTTTATATGCTTTATTTGATACTATTAGGCTATATGTTAGAGCATCTAACTACTCAGTAAGCTATTTAAAACCTACAAAAGAAGATCCAGCAAAAGCTTTTTCAAGATTAAAAAAGATAAATAAGGATGTATGTGCATGGATTACAATTGATGGAACTAGTATAGATTATCCAGTAGTTAGAGGCAAAACTAATGCAGAATATTTAAGTAAAGATGTGTATAAAAATTATTCTGTAGCAGGTTCTATATTTTTAGATTATAGAAATTCTACTGACTTAAAAGATTTACATTCTATAATTTTTGGACATCACATGGACGGGGGCGCAATGTTTGGTGATGTCAAGAAGTTTATAGATAAAGATTTTTTTGATAAAAATAAAACAGGTACTATTTATACAAATGATGGAGTATATGATTTGGATGTGTTTGCATTTATAGATACTGATGCGTATGACAGATATATCTATAGTGTAAATAAAGATGATACATCAAAACAGCAAGAACTTATAGATTATATTAAGAAAGTTAGTATAAATTATAGAGAAATAAATTTAAAAGAGAATGATATAATAATAGCTCTGTCTACTTGCTCATCAGCAACAACAAATGGCAGAGATGTATTACTTGTAAGATTAAATGAAAACTAGGAGGTGATTAGAATTGAAATTTAAACATATTTTATTTGGTGCATTACTAGTGTTTTGCGTAATGCTTATGAAAGATGTAAGTGCTGTAACATTAGAAAATATACCATTAGAAGTTAATATTGTAAATAAAAATTCTAATCAAAGTGAAACTGATAGATTTATATTTGAGTTGACACCTGAAAATATAGAAAATCCTATGCCAGAAGGGTCTGAAAGTGGTGTGTATAGATTTACAGCAGATAAAGCTGGTATATATAATCTATGTAGTATATCTTTTAATGAGCCAGGCATATACAAGTATAATGTTCATCAAGTTAAAGGAGATAATCCATTATGCAAATATGATGATACAGTATATACATTAGTAATATCTGTTGAAGATTCGTTAGATTATACAACTTTAGAAACATATACTACTATTGTTAAAGAAGGTGTGGAAGAAAAGCAAGAAACTCTATATTTTGAAAATGAATTAAGTTCTAACGGCTATGATTTTGAACTACCAGATACATCAGATATAACTGTATATGGGCTAATATTAATAGCAGTAATTTCGACATTTGGAATAGTAAAAGTAAAAAGAAAAATGTGTAAATAATAGATAGCAGAGGTATAGTTTTAAGTACCTCTGTTTTGTTATTATAGCTAATTTTCAATGTGACAAAACTAGACCCTAAAAACGCTATAAATTTAATTGAAAAACAGGAACCATCTCGTTATAATTATCTTTGATAAGGAGATGGTTTTTATGATAAATGAAAAACAATATACAGCAACAAATGATTATGTATTTAAAAGGATATTTGGACATGCTGGTAATGAAAAAATAACAAAGAGATTTATAAAATGTATAACCGGGGTAGAATATAATGAAATAGAGTTAGATAATACTCCAATATTAGAAGCAGATTTAATAAATAGTAAAATGGGAGTATTAGATGTATTTATAGAAGGAGAAAAAGATACAAATATAGATATAGAAATGCAAGTAACGTCAAAAGAGTATATGGCAGATAGGATATTATGGTATTGGTCAAAGTTGTATTCAAAAGATTTAGAAAAAGGAAAAGAATATTCACAAACAAAAAAGACAATATGTATATTAATAGCAGATTTTAAATTAAAAAATTTAAAAAATATACCAAAATATATGACAAAATGGAATATAAGGGAGGACGAATATAGAGAGGAAATCTTGACAGATAAACTTGAAATATATATAATAGAACTAGAAAAGTTAAAAGAAGGGTATAAAGATAAAAATAAAGAGTTAATAGATTGGTGTGAGTTCATAAAAGCACCAGAAAGTTTAGATAAGTCTGTTATAGAAAGGAATGAGTATATAAAGATGGCAAGTGAAGAATTAGAAAAAGTAAACAACGATAAAAAAGAAAGAAGACTAGCAGAATTAAGAGAAAAAGCAATACTAGATGAAATTGCCATAAGGAATACTGGATATAACGATGGAAAAGCAGAAGGAATAAAAGAAGGAATAAAGGAAGGTATCAAAGAAGGTATAAAAGAGGGAAGAAAAAGCGGAATAAAAGAAGGAGAGAAAAAAGAAAAAATAAATATTGCTAAAAAATTGTTAAATATGAAAATGAATATAGATACAATAATTGAAGCAACAGGATTAACTAAAGAAGAAATAGAAAGTATAAAAAAATAAGTTATAAAAAGCAACTGATTTAATTGCTAATCAGTTGTTTTTTTGGTATCATATTTATATGAGGGGATAAAAATGGAATTAGTAAAAGTAGGAGAAAAAACATATTATATAAAAAATAATACTAATATTGGTGTATATAAAGTAAGTGACAATGATGTATATTTAATTGATACAGGAAATGATAAAGAGGCTGGTAAAAAAATCCTTAAAATTGTAAATGAACAAGGATGGAATGTAAAAGGTATAGTTTCTACACATTCACATGCAGACCATATTGGTGGAAATAAAGTTATACAAGATAGAACAGACTGTGTGATACTTGCAAATAAAATAGAAAAAAGCTTTACAGAATATACTATTTTAGAGTCTTCTTTATTATATGGTTCACATCCTTTTAAAGAATTGACTAATAAATTTTTAATGGCAAAAGAGACAAAAGTATTAGATATTGAAGATAACTTGCCTGAAGGACTAGAGTATTTTGATTTAAAGGGTCACTCTTTTGATATGATAGGTATAAAAACAAGCGATGACATATATTTTTTAGCAGATTCATTATTTAGTACAGAAACAATAGAAAAATATCATTTATTCTTTTTATATGATGTTAAAGAGTATCTTAACACATTAGATTTTTTAACTACTTTAAAAGGAAAATTATATATTCCATCACATTGTGAAGCAACTGATGATATTACTAATCTTATTAAAATAAATAGAGAAAAGATAGCTGAAATTTGTAATGAGATTTGTAATATATGTAGTCAAGAAAAAACATTTGAAGAGATTTTAAAATCTATTTTTGATAAATATAATTTAGTTATGAATGTAAATCAATATGTACTTATTGGTAGTACTGTAAAATCATATTTATCATATCTATATGACGAAGGTAAATTAACATATAAAATTTTAGATAATAAAATGCTTTGGATAGTGAGATAATAAATTAAGGAGGAATTAATATGTGCACAGCAGTAACTTATACTACAAAAGATCATTATTTTGGTAGAAATTTAGATTTAGAATATTCATATAAGGAAACAGTTACAATAACACCACGTAACTATGTATTTAATTTTAGAAAAGCAGGAAAAATGGAAAAACATTATGCTATGATTGGAATGGCCTATATAGCAGATAACTATCCATTATATTATGATGCAATAAATGAAAAAGGACTAGGTATGGCAGGACTTAACTTTCCATCAAATGCAGATTATAAAGAAGAAGTAGAAGGAAAAGATAACATAGCACCATTTGAATTTATTCCATGGATACTTTCACAATGTGCTAATATTAGTGAGGTAAAAGCATTACTTGAAAAAGTAAATATTGCTAAAATTAATTTTAGTGAAATGTTACCAGCATCTCCACTTCATTGGATAATTGCAGATAAAGAATCTTCTATTACTGTTGAAAGTGTAAAAGATGGACTAAAAGTATATGATAATCCAGTGGGAATACTTACCAATAATCCTACTTTTGATATTCATATGTTTAATTTAAATAATTATATGGCGTTGTCTGTAGAACCACCTGTAAATAATTTTTCTAGTAAATTAAATTTAGATACATATAGTAGAGGAATGGGAGCTTTAGGACTTCCAGGAGATTTGTCTTCTGCATCAAGATTTGTTAAGGCAACATTTACTAAAATGAATTCATTATCTGGAGAAAATGAGTCTGAAAGTATAAGTCAATTTTTCCATATACTAGAATCTGTATATCAGCAAAGAGGATGCGTTCACATGGGAGAAGATAAATATGAAATAACTATTTATTCTTCATGTTGCAATATGGATAAAGGAATATATTATTATACTACATACGAAAATAGTCAAATTACAGGTGTAGATATGAATAAAGAAAACCTAGATAGTACAAATTTAGTAAATTATGATTTAATTAAAGGGCAACAGATAAAAATGCAAAATTAAATAAATAAAAGTATAAAAATATTATAGAGGTGTTAAATGAAGAATATAATTAATATAAGAAATATAGTTGTAGCTATAATAACTATAATCATTTTAATATGGGCGTTTTTTAATAATGAGCCATTTATTAGAATAGCTATTATTCCTTTTTTAGTTTGTGCTAGTGCTTCACTTGGAAGAAATATATGTTTAATGTTAAATAAACAAAAAATTGCAGACATTTTTAGTATTATATATCGTATAAGCTTCTTTGCCTTTTTCTTTGGATTTTTAGCTTATATGACGTATTATAGTATAATAACTAAAAATTATTCATTTATTCCATTTATACTTATTTTTGTATTATTTGGTTTGCAGTTTTTTAAAGGAGCTTTTTTTAATAAAGAATAACAATTATAAATACATTTATTGAGGAGAATATATTAGAAAGTGATGTAATAAATTGGATAAAGCAATAATGGAGGAGAAAAAATGAGTTTAGTTATAAACATATATTATACAGGTAAAAATGGCAGTGCTAGAAAATTTGCAGAAGAAATGATGTCTAGCGGTATTGTTAATAGAGTTCGAGCTGAAGAGGGTAATGAAAGATATGAATATTTTTTTCCAATGGAAGACGAAGAAACAGTAATGCTAATAGATAAATGGAAAAATCAGGAAGCACTTGATATTCACCATAAATCAGATATGATGAAAGAAATTGCAGTTTTAAGAGAAAAATATTCGCTAAGCATAAGAGTTGAAAAATATACAGAAGCTTAGACAAGATTTAATGTAATAAAATAGAAAGGGGTTAAAAATTATGGAAAAACAAACAGCAGGTAGAGATAATTTAGGAAGTTTAGCACCAAAATTTGCTGAACTTAATGAT
>CANRAK010000067.1 GCA_947628575.1 uncultured Clostridia bacterium
GAGAAACATTAAAAGAAAAAGAAGCAAAAAGACAAATAAATGAATTTAAAAAATAAAGGTGTAAACCTTTATTTTTTTAATTTTCACTTTCCAAAGATAACATACTAGATAAATTTTGACCTATAATTTGAAATAGGTTAGCTAAGTAATTTATTGAGTCACTAGATAAATTATTAAAAATCCAAAAAGAAACAACTGTTGCAACAAGTAGGATATTATTACTACACATTATTTATTGTAATTATATGAGTGCATTTTGAAGGTATAGATATGCTTGTAGCAACTCCAAATAGTATAGTCCTAATAATAGCACAATTTCCATTTTGAATTAATATAGTAAATCTAGTATCTGTTACATTAAGAACATTAAGAAAATAATTATTTTGTAATTCTATAGTCTGATCTTGTGTTGTAAAAGTTACAGTTTTATCTATGGAATTTTTATAGCATTTACCACAACAAGTATCATTTATATTCAAAGTAATATTCATAAAATCACCTTACTATATTTGGACAAGGACATGTATTACATATAACTCCAATTAGTACAACATAAGTACCATTATATAGAGGAAGGTCAAAAGTATTATATGTATCATTTATTATATTAAATTTTACTGGCTCTAATAAATCGTTATTTTCAAGTTGTATTGTTACACTGTTTCTATTTTTAGATATTATTGTAAGTGTATAACCATAAGATAGAAGAATTTGAGCATTATCCTCTATATTAGTATAAACATTATCTGTAGTTACTGCTATACCATTTTGACATTTCCTTTGTCTTATTGCTATATCATAACAAAAATTTTCCATAGATACTCACCTCGATTAATATAGTATATGAAAATTAATTTAAAAGGTGAGTTTAGGACAAAAAAATAAAGCATTGTAAAGTACAACACTTTAAATTAACGTTCTAAGTCGAAGCTGTTTTTTCTCATTAATATCTAAAACTCTTAGTGATATATTATCACCTACATTATAGATATTATTCTTATTGTTTTGGTTTATATCAAATATGCCACTATATTTTGGATTAGCTATTAGTTCTACAAAATAACCAGATTCATCATCTAATTTTTTTGTAATTTTACATTGCACTATATCTCCGCGATTTATATATAGAGAAACTTGATCATAAAGCTTTAGTCTAGATAATTCAAAGTAAGTATCTTTTTTCTTTATAATTTTACAAGTTATTTTATCTCCTATTGAATATAAATCTGAAGGTTTTCTTAACTTAGCTGATGTGATTTCTGTAAAATACATTATACCGCTAAGACCTTCATCAAACTCAAGATACAATGCTCTGTCAGAAAATGATACAACAGTTGCTTCAACAATATCATCTACTTGATATTGTTTTACTTTTTTGTCCATCAATTTTTTCCTAGATAAAATGTACATATCGTCGTATCCTACAACTTCACATTTTACCTCTGTTCCTAACAACCTATTTAAATAGACAACACTCTTGTTGTTATTTTTATATATTGATATGTCATCCATTGGCATACTTGCTTCTTTTCCATTTACAGTTGCAGCTACATTATTTGTTTTATAATTGTAACCTATAATCTGTGCAGCAACCTCCTTTGGAAAAATTTTCGCTTCTAAGCTTTTTAAGCCTAGCATCTTTATCCCCCCTAAATTAATTATAATTTTTTTGTTTTATACATAGGATGTCTTAAAAATTATACCATATATTCAAGAAAAAGTCAAATTTTATGTAAACATAATTAATAAAATATATTTATTATTACTATTGATATAATTGTATTTTATTGCTTTTTTTGATATAATACGTATATGAAGGAGGAATCTATGTTTAAATCTGGATATATAACAGTAGTAGGCAAGCCTAATGCAGGTAAATCTACACTTGTAAATAAGTTAGTAGGATTTAAAGTTGCAATAACTACACCAAAGCCACAAACTACAAGATTTAATATAAAGGGAATTATAACTGATGAAAAATCACAGATGATATTTATAGACACACCTGGTGTACATATCCCAAAAGATAAAATGGGAGAGTATATGATGAAAAATGTAGAAAGTGCTGTAAAATCTGTTGACGTTATAATTTATATGGTAGATGCTACAAAACCAACAATAGATAAAGCTAGCGAGACTATAATGCAGAATATATGTAATAACAATATTATATTATGTATAAATAAAATAGATAAAATTGAAAAAGGGAAGATACTTAAAATAATTAGTATTTATGATGAGTATATAAAATCTATTGGTGGTGAATTTAAAGAAATAGTACCAATATCTGTATATAAAGAAGATGGACTAGATATACTAAAAGAGTGTATAGTAAAATACTTACCAGAAGGTGAGTGTATATATTCTGAGGATGATATTACAGATATAACAGAACGTGAGATTGTAGAAGAAATAATTAGAGAAAAAGCATTAAATAATCTTGATGAAGAAGTTCCACATGGAATAAAAGTTGAAGTTGAAAAATTTAAGAAAAGAAAGAATAGACAAAAGCAAAGTGTTTATGATATAGAAGTAAATATAATATGTGAGAAGATGTCACATAAGGGTATTATAATTGGTAAAGATGGTGCTATGCTTAAAAAAATAGGGACACAAGCAAGATATGATATAGAAAATATGCTTGAAGATAAAGTTAATTTAAAATTGTGGGTAAAAGTTAGACCAGATTGGCAAGATAACGATAATTATTTAAAAAATATTAAATCTAAAATATAAATGTATCTTAATAATATATTTACATATAATAAAATTAAGAGGTGATTGTTATGTATGAAAATTTTGCATGGGAGCAATTTTTGATTACAGGTAACATTGAGACATTTATTGAATACAAAAGATTAATGGAGTTAAATGGTATATATGAAAAAAAGGGTGAAATAATAAATGAAGCTTATCAAAGTAAAGGGGATAGTAATACGAGAAGTAGCATATAAAGATAATGATAAAATAATAACAATACTTACAGATACACTTGGTAAAGTTTCTGCTATAGCAAAAGGTGCAAAAAAGACAAATAGCCAATTTTTAGCTAGTTCTCAATACTTAGTATATAGTGAATTTGTATTGTATCAAAATACAGGATACTTTTACTTAAACTCAGCATCTGTAATTAATACTTTTTATAATCTAAGAGTTGACTTAGACAAGTTACAGGTTGTATTTGATATGACAAAAATTATTAATTCTGTAACAGATGAAAATCAAGATTGTGATAAAATACTACAGCTATTTTTAAATACAATATATGTATTAGATAAGTATGATAAAGATAAAAAGATGATAACTAATGTTTTTAAAATTAAGTTATTTGCTATTTTAGGATTTGCACCAGGTCAAGATAAATGTAGTATATGTCAAAAAAAGTTATTAGATGAGCAAAATAAGTTAATTTATTATGATTTTGTAAGTAATGTATTTATTTGTGCAGATTGTAAAAAAGATGTAGATGAAAGAAGATTAGTAAAACTAAGCTTTCCAACATATAGTGCCATTTTATATATAATAAGGTCACAAATTAAAAAAATATTTTCGTTTGAATTGAAAAAATATACAGAACTTGAAATATTTGGACAAGTTTTTACTGATTCAATAATGAGTGGATTATAAGGGGGAAAAATGAAAAATAAAGCTGTAACAACTGTATGTGTAATATTAACAGTACTTGCTGTAATATGTTTTGGGTATATCTTTATTAATTTTATATTAAAAGATAAAGAGGAAACTAATAATGAAAATGTAAATGTAGAACAAAATGATGATATTGAAAAAAGAGAGGAACGCTCTCAAAATATTATTCTTACAAGTAGAATAGGGATACAATTAAAGGAGTTAATAAACTATTCAAATGTATATGCAAATAATATAATTGATGAGTTGGATACAAATAATTTAAGTGATAGAGCTAAATTACTAATAGCATTAGATAAGTCATTTAGAAAAGAACAATATCAACATTTTGTAAATTACTCTGACCAGTATCAAAACACATACATAACAAAACAAAATATGCAAAGTATAATAAACGATATTTTCTATAATAAAGAAATTACAGATAATAGCTCTAATGAAACAATTATATATGATGCTGTCTCAGATGTATACGTTGTAATACAAGATGAACTAAATAGAAATAGTATAAGTTATCCATTAGAAGTACCATATAAAATCACTGAATATGAAGATAGAGCAGAGCTTTTAGCTTATAGATTATATATAACAAATAATCAAAATCAAGGTGAAGATGGTGTACCAGATATTACAAGCTACGTTTATTATGATAAACTTCAAGAGCAATTTGCATACTCAACAAAAGATTTACAGCTTGCAGATGAAAATAGTCAGGTAGATTATTTATATAATTTAATTGAAAATAATGAAATAGATAAAAATAGTATTCAAACAGTAAAATACATATTTAAAAAAGATCAAGATATGTATAAATTAGATGAATTTAATAAGGTAGAAAAATAAAAAACGTAAAAAAAGTAAATAAAAAAAGTGAATTGTTAAAAATTCACTTTTTTTCTATCTGTAGTAGTACGCTTCCATTGATTCTTTCCATGCTTTATTTACATTGTACATATTTATTGTTTTTGGAGTATCGTATCCACCCCACATACATGATGTAAGTTCGTTTGTAAATCCACAAGTCCAAATATCTTTGAAATCTGTAGTAGTACCAGTTTTTAAGTAAGTCTGAATATTTGTTAGTGGTGCTCCTACAGCAGTACCATATTTTCCTACAGCGTCCATTGCTATTTTCATTTTGTCACTAGCTTCTTTAGATATAACTTGGTGTTCATTTGTATCTATAGTTATAATATCACCATTTATTTGCAACTTCTTTATTGTCGATATATTTTTATATACGCCATCGTTATTAATAGCATTATATGCTTGAGTTAACTCAAATGGAGATACACCGTATGTTAAACCACCAAGACCTAGAGCAGGATAATATAAATCCTTTTCATCTATAGAAGTTATACCAAAACTTTTAGAATACTCAAGAGATCTCTCAAGGGTTACTTGTTGTAAAGTTCTTATTGCAGGTGTATTTAATGAATACGCTACTGCATCAATAACACTAATATTACCTCTAAATCGTCTATCTGCATTTCTTACTGACCAATTTGTATATCCATTAGATATAGTTAGTGGACCATCATAGATAGTACTTGTAGGCTCTAATATACCTAAATTAAATGCAGGTGAATATACTGTAATAGGTTTAATAGCAGAACCTGTTTGACGTGTCATTTTATACGCATGGTCAATTTGAGAGTTTGTTCTTGAACCAATAATTGCTAATACTTCACCGTTTCTAGATGTTATTACAGAACCTAATTCAAAATCTGGGAAATCTGTGTAATTTGAAGTAGCAATTTGGTACGCTCTGTTTTGTAAGTATTGGTCCATATTAAGAGTTAATTGCGTTCTACCATTTAATATAGTATCTAAAGCTTCTTCTTCTGAATAATTGTATTTTTTAGATACTAATTCTATGGTTTGTGCCATTGCAACTTTTAAATACTGATTATATGCAGGATTGTTTTTTACTAGTTTACTTGAACCATTTGAAAATTCAATTTTAAAGTTAATAGCTTCTTCATATTCCTTTTTTGTTATTAAGGATAATTCTAACATCTTGTCTAAAACTAATTTTTGCCTTTTAAATAACTTTTCTTTGTTTTTCTCGTTAGAATATGGATTTAAAGTTTCAGGCGAATTAGGTAAAGAGGCAAGAATTGCAGCTTGAGCTAAATTTAAATCTTTAGGCTCAATATTAAAGTAAGTTAAGGCAGCTTCATATATTCCATATGCACCATTACCATAGTATACTAGATTAATATAACTTGCTAGTATTTTTTCTTTTGGCCAGTGGTCTGTAAGATAAATAGCACTACCAATTTCTCGTGCTTTTCTTGAAGGTGAATGAGATTTATCTCCTGTAGCAATTTTAATTAATTGCTGCGTTATTGTACTTCCACCAAAAGATGAGTCTCCTTTTACAAGATAGTTAAAAGTAGCATATAATAATCTGTTAATAGATATACCGTTATTATCATAAAAAGTTTCATCTTCAATAGCAGTAAAGGTATCACTTACGTATTTAGGTAAAGTAGATATATCTGTATATACACTAGAGTATGTAGCTACCGAATCTTTTTTGCCAGTATCAAAATATCCATACATAATGCAAATTTCATTTCCATCTTTATCGTATATATGAGGAACAGCATCAATATCTATTCTTGAAGTATCAAATCCTTTTTCATACGAATTATACGCAATAGATAGATAAGGTATAAAAATAATACACATAACTACTATTACTATTATAATGAATATAATAAATGAAATTAAAAACCCTTTCTTTACTTTAGATTTTTTCTTTGGTTTAGAACTCGGTTTTTTATGACTTCCTGTAGATATGATATCTGTATTTTTTTTGTTACTTTTTGAATGTCTTTCAAGAAACTCTTTAGTAAAAGCAAATTCTTTTATGCGGGTACCAATAGATTTCTTTTCTTTTACTTGAGTACTTTTTGCATTATCATGACGCAAATCTTCCTTTTTTGAATAATTATTCATATATATCCTCCATTTCCTTAAAATAATTTTTTAAAGATTTAATAATAAAATCCGATAGTATTTTATCATTATATTACTTAAATGTCAATAATTAATTTAGTAATAGTTTCCATAAAATACAAAAAACAAATTAGAAAAGTAAAATCCATTTAAGAAATAATTAAACAGAATTTAACCTTACAAAACTAATTCTATGTAAGGTTAATATCAGTATGATATAATTAAAGTGTAGTTGTTTCTATATGGAAAGTAGATTTTATGAAAAATAAAAAAAGAACTAATACTAAATAATAACAAATAATAAAAACTAATAGTTTATAGTTATAATGGAATAGGGAGACATTAAATACAATGTTTCTCTATTTTTTTATACTATTTTTTATACTATTTATATAACATTTTGTAACATACAA
>CANRAK010000068.1 GCA_947628575.1 uncultured Clostridia bacterium
AACAAGGACGTGATACAAATGAATTATAATGAAATAGTATATGAATATATTAATAAATGTAAATCAGACGAACCATTATTCTTAGAAGAGATAAAACAATATGTAATAAATAAATATAAAACTGATGAAATAAATATTTTAAAAAATATAAATGTTATTATAAATAGAATGTGCACAAAGAATATTTTAAAACAATTTTATAAAGGTATTTATTATAAGCCATTAAAAAATATTTTTGGAGAAATGCCTTTAGATAAAAATAAAGTTATAATAAAAAAATATATTAAAGATAAAGATGGAAATATAAAAGGTTATATAACCGGTGCGAAATTATTCAATCAATTAAGACTGACAACACAAGTACCTAATATTATTAATATTGTAACTAATGAATGTAAAAATTATAATGAATATAGAAATAAAAGATTGGGAGTTATAATTAGACAACCTAAAATAAAAATAGATAATGATAATTATAAGTATTTACAATTATTTGATATTATTAATAATAAGGATAAAATTCATGTAGAAGTTGATAACGAAGATGAAATTATATACAATTTTATAAAAAATAATAAACTTGATTTTGAAAAAATTATAAAATATGCAAGAGAAACCAACAATAAAAGGGTATTAGATAAATTATATACTCTTGCAAGATAGGAGAATAGATGAAATTACATTTAGATAGAGATGTTTTTAAACAATTTATAAATAAAATAAATAATGAAAATAATATTTCTGTAGATATTTTGGAGAAAGATTATTATGTTTGTTGTATTCTTCAAGAATTATCTAAGAAACAAGATGAATTACAAGCATATTTTAAAGGTGGAACAGCAATATATAAAATATTAGATACAATGAATAGATTTTCTGAAGATATAGATTTAACAGTTAAAGTAAATGAAAAATTAAGTTATACTCAAAAAAAGAAATTATTTGAAAGAGTAGCTTTTGATTATAATATTCAAGGCTTAAATTTGAACAAGGAAATATCCGTAAAATATGGAAAAAGTGAAACTGCATTTTATAATTATGAAACTGCATTTGATATAGATACAGCTCCATTGCAAAGAGCTGGAGAAATTCAGATTGAAGCAACTTCATTTACTGTTAGTGAGCCTATTGAAGATGTAATAATTGAACCGATTATTTATAAGTATGCTAGTGATAGTGAGAAGAAAATATTAAAAGAAAATTTTGAAGTTGAACCAATAAAAATTAAAATTATAAAATTAGAAAGAATGTTTATTGATAAAGTTTTTGCTGCGGAATTTTATTATACTAGAAAGAAATATACTGATACTTCAAAACATATATATGATTTATGTGTTCTAGTAAATAATGACAATATTAAAGATTTATTTAAAAATAATCAAGAATTGAAAAGATTGGTTAGATACAAAAGAGAAGAAGAAAAGATAAGAACAAATGGAGTTAGTAGTGATATAAAAATAAAGGATTTTTCTTATTTAAAATGCAATTTCAATGATGAATTTATTGAAAAATTCAAGAATATGCAAGATAAATATATAATAAGTGAAAAATATAAAATAGATATAAATCAAATTAAAAATGTTTTGAAAAATATAAAAGAAAAATTTAACAATATAGATATATAAATAATATAGATAATTAAAGGTTATGTCTCTAAGTTAGAGGTGAGCTAAAAAATAATTCAAACCGAGAATTATGGTTGTATAATAGATGTTGAAATTTTTTTAAATATCACAATTTATTATACAACCATTATTTTAACTATTTAAATTATGTAGAAAGTTAATTGTTTACCTTAAAAAACTATGCTATAATCTAATAGAAAACATTAAATACAGTTAAAGGCAGGTTACAAATATGTCAAAAATAAATTCTAATTGGTATACTAAAGGAAAAATTGGTACAAAAAATATAATTGATAAAGATAAAGAATTTTTATATTCAAAAGGAATATATCCTACTAAAATTAGAGAAGAAGATTTACCTAAAGATTATATAAAATTTCAAAGTAGAACAATATGGTATTTAACAGGATTTTTAAGAACTTCTGGTGTTAAAGATTTATATTATACATATATAAAAGAAAATCATTTATTTAAGGATGATTACTTGTATATTTCTTATGATAAAAATATAGAAATAGAAAAAGATATGCATGGGTATGAAGAAATAAAAAATTATGATTTCTTAATATGTGGAAATGATAATATAAATGTGTTATTAGCTATAGAAGAAAATTCAAATATAGATACTAGAAAAGTAAGAAATAAAATTAGAGAAAAATTTGAGTGGTGGAAAGAAAATGAAAAAGAAGATTATAAAAGTTGCTTTAAAGAAAAAGAAGTAGATATATTTGAGTATTACAAAGAGCTAAAAAAGAGCAGAACATAGTTTATATAAGAATAATATACATCAAAGGAGGTACAATAAATGGGCATTTTAGATTGTACTAGAAGAGAATCAATTTATAGAGGGTATGAATATTATAAGAATGAAAAGGTTAAAGCATATAAGCAAATATCTGAGTATGAGTTTGAGGCAGATGTACAAGGAACGAATATAAATGCATATCATGTAATAATAAATACCATTCATCCTAAAAAATCAAGTTGTACATGCCCTTTTGCAAATGGAAATACTATTTGTAAGCATATGGTTGCATTATTTTTTGCGGTTTCTCCTGAAGATTTTAAAGAGTATGAAGAATGTTTAGAAAATTATTACCAGGAAGAAGAATATGAAGAAGAATATGAAGAAGATTATGAAGATAATGATGATTACTACGAATGCAATAGTAATCAATATTATAATAGGACTAGCTTTGCAAAGCCAGTGTTTTATGATGAAATTCTTCAAAATTATATTAACGATTTATCAGAAGATAAAGCAAAAGAAATATTGTATAATGAGCTAAAATATAAAGAAAAATATACCTATAATAAATACCTTAAAAATGAATTTAATAAATATTGTAATGATAAAAATAGTATAAAAGCTATATTAGAGAAAATAAACAAGAAGTTTTATAACTTATCTCACAATTATTATTACGATACAAAAGACTATTCAGAAGTTTTATTAACAAAAAACGAAAAAAAGAAAATAGAAGATGTGTATGTTAATGATAATGATATAAATAACGTTATAAATAAAATTATATTAAATCCTAAACTTACTGTGTATTATGATTATATATGGATTGCAAATTTGTATAAAAATAACAATTCGAAAAAAGAAGTTCAGGCTTATGTAGAAAAGCTAAAGTTGTTTTTTAATTCATTAAAATATTATAGAATAAAAAGTAATGCTCCTAAATCAAATGTTTTAATTATAATATATATTCTAAGCGATTACAGCATAGAAGAAACAGTACAGTTAATGATAAAAAATTGTAAGTATGAAGAATATATTAAATATATAATAAATAATTGTGATAATGTTAACAAATTATATGAAGAGTTTAATAGATGTGTAGAAAAAGAAAGATATATAAACAAAGAATATATATCAAATATATACTATCTATTTTATCTTGCTTTATCAAATAAAGAAGCGTATGAACAGTATTTATATTATGGTTTTCTTTCTAGTAAAGAAGAATTTTATTTATTAGATTTAAAGAGTTCACCTAGATTTGAATATTATTTAAATAAAATAATAAATAATACTAAAGATGTGGAAGTATTAGAAAATGTATATTTATTTTTAAACAAAAAAGAAGAATTATTAAAATTATTATTAAAAAGAGAAAATGATTATAGATTAGTTAAAAATATAAGAAGTTTAAAAGATTTGTATAGTAATGAAATATATGCATATTTAAAATCTAGATTTTATGATATAATAAATAGCGAAAAAAGCAGAGCATGTTATAGCAGAGCGTGCTATTACATAAAAGGTATGAAAGAATTGGATAATGGTGAAAATTTAATTAATGATTTAATAAATGAACTACAAAATTCTGAGTACTCAAAAAGAAAATCTTTGTTTGATGAAATATTTAATGCTTTGAAACATTAAATAAAATTTAGATAATTAAGGTGTGGTGTAAAATGGCAAAAGTATTAACATTTGAAGTTGCAATTAATGAATTGGAAAATAAGATATGGAGAAAAATTGAAATAACAGACAAAAAAACAGTAGCAGATTTAGCATATACAATTCTTGCTACTTTTGGTTCATTAGCATATCATTTATATGAGATTAAATATAAAGAAAATATTTATGATTGCTGGATTGATGAAAAATATCATAATAGTAAAGATAAATGTATTAATGCAATTGAAACAAATTTAAGTAGTCTTAATTTAAAAGAAAATGATGTTATGGAAATGATTTATGATATTAGTACTCCGACAACATTTAAAATTAAATATTTAGGATTAAGAGAACTTGAAAAGGGTAGAAGTAAGCATTATCCTTGTATAATTGATGGTGCTGGTAACGGTATGCTTGACGATTTATGCGATTTTGAGTTAAAAGAAATTGTTGAAGATATAGATAAAAAAGGATATTCTGAACATTTCTATACTCCAGGATATGAAATAACTAAAAATTACGATTATAGGGAATATAATATTAAGAAAGATAATAAATCATTAAAGAAGATAATATTAGATATAAAAAAAGGTTATGAAGGTATAGATGAATAAAAAATATCAAATTGAATTCATATAAAATGTGTATAGTTTAGTACAGCACTAAAAAAATAAATAAATTTACATAAAAAACTTGAATTATGGTAACCAAAGTGATATAATAGTGCCACGATTAAAACAAATAATAAATAGGTGGTACAAAATGAAGAAATTAAACGTAGCAATGAACGTAGCATTATTATTTGTTTTTTCTACTTTTATATACTTATGCTTTACAACTCAAGATGAAGTGAAATTAGCGACAAGCGTAGAGAGTAACTTAAAAGAATATACAAATAATGACGTTGGAAAAGCTAAAGGTTATCATCAAGAAGAAAAGCAAGTTGAGTATTATGAAGAACCAATTACATATAATTATTCAAATTATAAAGAAAGTTATAGTGTAGTTGAAACTTCACACTCTTCAGTTCCAACTAATTTAGGTGACATAGGTAGATTAGAAATTCCAACTGTAGGATATTCAGCAGCATTATATGATGGTATTCCACGTGGTTCAGCTGGATCACAACAAATAGTAAACAATATAGATTCTGCTGTTTGGATTAACATTGGATATGGAGCAACTACATATATTGGTGATCACAATTATCAAGGATTCGAAAATATGAAGAATTCTATACCAGGAGTAACTCGTGCTTATATTACATGGGCAGATGGTACTACATCAACTTATATTTGTATGGCAATTAACTATAATTGTAAAAAAGAAAGAACATGTATATATGATGAATCTGGTACAGATATTTATTTATCTGGATATAGTATTGCTATGTGTACTTGCAACTATAATAGCTCTACAGTTACCGTATCTTATTGGAATAAAGAATAATGCTAAAACAACTCAATCTTAGAGTTACAAGAAGGATTTAGAGATAAGTCTTTCTTTTTTTGCCTAAAAAAACACAGGCAAAGCCTGTGCACCAAAAAAATAGAGTTACATAAAAACAATAGAACACTATCCATATAATAATTTTGACTGACAACCAAATAAATATATATAATGGATAGTGTAACATATGAAAAATTCATACACATATATATTTTTTAGCATGTAAAGTATAAAAAAACAAGTATTTTATAATGGTATACTCCATGATTAACAATTGGATAATTTGAAATATATGCATGTTTATATTGTACTATTTTATTATGTTTATTTGTGATATAATAATTACCAGAGTTATTTTGTTATAAAATATCTATAAATTACTATAAAATAGTTATATATTTATTTTATACTAAGGAGGTCTTAAAAATGATGTATGTATTAGTGATTGCAGGTGCATTATTTTATGGAATTATGTCTGAGTTATTAAAAAAATAGATAATAATGTTCAAGCGTAAAATAAGACGATTGAAAAGAAGAAAAGCAATGTGTAGAATAATAAAAATTGATGAGGCTAGTTGCCCACAAATTTTTGATGAAAATATAGATAAATATTTATTTGTAAATAAAGATAAAAATATTATTGGAATTGCTACAATTGATGACCGCTTAGGCTATAATAGAATAAAGATAAACATATTAGATGAATATCGTGGCTTTGGTTATGGGAAAGCACTATTTCAATTAAGTATAGAAGAATATAAAAAATCTCATAGTGATAAGAAATTAATATTTAAAGTTGATGGAAACAACATTTTTAATATTATTTTATATAAATTTGGTGGAGTTAATATTGACAATGATAACGGAATATTAGAATATGTTCTACCTTTATAATAATGAATGTAGGTATACAACTAAAAAGAAAAAGATAAATTGAATAAAAATTGGTGATAAGACTTCAGTTAATAATACTGTAGTAATCTTAATTTTTAGCAATAATTAAGTTGTGAAAAAAATGGAGGAAAATAAAAAATGGGAAACAATAAAAATGAACAAAGTTTTTGGACAGTACAGCTACTACCACTACGTCAAGAAGATAAAGCTAAAATAACTATGTGTATAGATTTGCAGGAAAAAGTGTGTGTAGACGGAAAAATTTTCGGAATGGGATGGACAGATGATAATGATAATTTCTTAAGAGAAATTTTTTGTAAATTACCTGCATTAGATTATCAGCCAGATAATGAAAATAACAAAATAGCAAAAAGTGAAGCACAAAAAATAATTGATTATGCTAA
>CANRAK010000069.1 GCA_947628575.1 uncultured Clostridia bacterium
CCACATACACTTTGTAAATACTGTGCATCGTTATATGAAATAGCTACTTTATATTTTTTTAATGTATCGATTATATACTGTACTAATTGTCTTTCATCTAAGTGCTTAAATTCTATACATTCTGCAATTTTAGACAATGTTTTATATTCACTAAGTCTTTTATCCACACTATCCTCAATTACAATTACTTTTACATCTTCATCAATATCTTTTAATAGCTCTGCATTAAATTTTAAATTAGTATTTTTTATTATTATTAATTTTTCACTACCAAAAAAAGTTACACCTTGTAATACACTAGCTAATTCATCTATATTCTCTGAAGTAATATAAAAAAGATTAACTCCTATTTCTAGACTAGTAAACTCTTTTTTTATCTTTTCAACTTTTTGATTTAAATCATATTTTTCTTCGCCATATAATAAATAGATACTACTCATATTTTCTCCCTTATAATTGTATATTTTCTTTAAATTGTGTTATATCTTTTATTGCTCTATCTGCAAGAATTGTATACTTTTCTTTTTTATCTCTTATCTTTTTATCCAGAGGTTTTAGTATTCCAAAGTTAGCATTCATTGGCTGATAATTTTTATTTTCTGTAGATACATATTTAGCTAAACTACCAAGCACAGTTGTATCAGGAAATTCTATTCTTTCGTTATTTAGTCTTTTAATTATACTATATGCTACCATAAGACCAGATGCTGCAGATTCAACATATCCTTCAACACCAGATATTTGTCCTGCAAAATATATATTACTATCACTTTTTAAGCAAAAGTTATTATCTAGTAATCTACCACCATTTATATATGTATTTTTATGCATTACACCATAACGTTCAAATACAGCATTTTCAAGTCCAGGTATCATAGAGAAAATTCTTTTTTGCTCACCAAATGTAAGACTTGTCTGAAACCCTACTAAATTATATATAGTTTTTTCTTCATTTTCAGCTCTAAGTTGTATAACTGCGTAAGGCTTAGAATTAATAGCTGGGTTTTCAAGTCCTACTGGTTTTAATGGTCCAAATACTAATGTCTTTTCTCCTCTTTTTGCCATTTCTTCTATAGGCATACATCCTTCAAATAGTACAAGTTTATCAAAAGAATGTCTATTAGCAGTTTTAGCATTAATAAGTTCGTTATAAAAAGCAAGATATTCTTCTTTACTCATACATAAATTAAGATAATCTCCACTACCAACAGTGCCATATCTATCCATAAAATATGCTTTTGTATAGTCTATACTATCTGCTTCTACTATTGGAGCAACTGCATCAAAAAAGTATAAACTGTCATCTCCTATCTTTTCTTTTAAGCTGTTCATTAAACTATCACTTGTCAGTGGTCCTGTAGCAATAACTTTTATTCCATCTATACTATCTATATCATCTACTTGTTTTGCTATAACTTCTATATTCTCATTTTCTTTTATTTTATTTGTTATATACTCTGAAAATATCTCTCTATCAACAGCAAGTGCTTGTCCTGCTGGTACTTTAGCCTTATATGCAGCCTCAATAAAAATACTTCCTAAAATTTCCATTTCCTTTTTTAATAGTCCACATGCATTAGTTATTGCCTCGGATTTTAGTGAATTACTACATACAAGCTCTGCAAACTTATCTGATACATGTGCCTCACTTTTACATATTGGTTTCATTTCATATAATCTTACCTTTATTCCATTTTTAGCTAAAATATATGCACATTCGCATCCAGCAAGTCCTGCTCCTATTACATTAATAATATCTTTCATTTTCTATCTCCATTCTAAGTTTATTATATTATACATAATGCCTTTTTTCAAGAATTTTTACTATTTCTAATATATGTTGTACATAATTTTATTATATGCTATATTGAGATAGCACATGGTTAGATTTACAAAAAGACATTTTAGATAGAATGGATTTTAAACCAATTATATCATTAATGAATGAACAGATATTTAAAGATTATAAAATGGTATTAAAAATATAATAGGATGCAATGCATCCTATTATTATTTTTTCTTTGCTTTTGGTTTGGTCCATGAAATATAATGACATTTACTATCTTCACTATTTGTATTATTTTCACAAACGTAAAATGGTCTTTTTGTCTTTGTTCTTTTTATTAATACTTTTCCACCACACTCTGGACATGGAATATCTATTGATTCATTATATGGTTTTATATTTTTACATTCCGGATATCCTGGACAAGCTAAGAATTTTCCAAATCTTCCTTGTCTAATCACCATTTTTCTTCCACACTTTTCACATACTACATCTGTTTCTTGCTCAGGAATTTTTACCTTTTCAATTTTATCTTGTACTTCAATTAAGTTCTTATTAAAAGGCTCATAAAAATCTTTTAGCATCTTAACATAGTTTTGTTTATCTTCTGCTACTTCATCTAGCTTATTTTCCATATCTGCTGTGAAAGCTACATCTACAATATCTTTAAAATTATCTTCAAGTAATTTATTTACTACTTCACCAAGTTCTGTAGGTTTTAAATATTTTCCTTCTTTTTCAATATATAATCTTTCTTCTATTGTAGAAATTGTAGGTGCATACGTACTTGGTCTTCCAACACCTTTTTCTTCCATTACTTTAACAAGACTAGCTTCTGTGTATCTTGCAGGTGGTTCAGTAGTCTTTTTATCTGCTTTTAATTCTTCTTGTTTTAAAACTTCACCTACTTCAAATTCTGGTAATGTTTTTAGCTCATCTTCATAATCTTCTTCACTATCATTTTTTCCTTTTACCTTATCGTCTTTGCCTTCTATATATAGTCGCATAAAGCCATCGAATTTTATAACACTACCATTTATATGGAATATATAATCCTCTACATTAACTACTATCTTTGTTGTATCGTAAACTGCAACTGACATTTGAGAAGCTAAAAATCTGTTTAAGATTAAATTATATAGTTTTTCTTCATCTCTACTTAGCTCCGGCTCTGTATCAACATGAGTTGGTCTTATAGCTTCATGTGCATCTTGTGCATTTTCTTTTACTTTAAATTCTCTATTTAGATAATAATTTGCTCCAAATTTTTCTACTATATAATTTTTAGCCATTTTCTTTGCATCATCAGATAATCTTGTTGAGTCAGTTCTCATATATGTAATATGTCCTGCTTCATACAATTTTTGTGCTACCATCATAGTCTTCTTTACTCCAAAGCCTAATTTTCTTGATGCTTCTTGTTGCATTGAAGAAGTTGTAAATGGTGCAGGTGGATTTTTTCTTCTCTCACTTTTCTTAATATCTACTATATTATATTTTTTATTATCTATCTTTTTAATTATACTATTTACTTGCTTTTCATCTTTAAGCTCTATTTTACCACTGACATCACCATAAAATTTTGCTACAACTATATCTTCATTTCTTTTTAGCTTTGCATACATTATATAGTAATCTTCTGGTACAAAATCTCTTATTTCTCTTTCTTTATCTACAATTATCTTTAAAGCTACTGACTGTACTCTACCAGCACTAGTACCTTTTTTTACCTTTTTCCATAAAAGAGGTGATAGTTTATATCCAACTATTCTATCTAAAATACGTCTTGCTTGTTGTGCATCTACAAGGCTCTGATTTATTACTCTAGGTGAGCCTACTGCTTTCTTTACAGCATTTTTTGTAATTTCATTAAATTCTATTCTGCATTTTTCATCGTCTTTTATTTTTAACATATTTTTTAGATGCCAAGCTATAGCCTCTCCTTCACGATCAGGGTCGGTAGCAAGATATATAATATCTTTATCTTTTGCAAGCTCTTTTATCTCTTTTATAATTGGTGCCTTACCTTTCATAGTTTTATATTCTGGTTTAAAGTCATGCTCTAAATCTACACCCATTTTACTAGCAGGTAAGTCCATAATATGTCCTTGTGATGCAATAACATCATAATCGCCACCTAAATATTTTTTTATTGTTTTTGCTTTTGATGGTGACTCTACTATTACTAATTTTGCCATTTATCTAACCTTCCATTCCTGATTTTAGATTATATCATAAATAAAATAATCAAATCAATCCTTATATAGTATATTTATTAAATTTGCTAAACATCTTGTCGCAAGCATTGCTTCATCAATTGTATTGCCAGATGCTCCAACTTCAACTAAAAATGAATTTTCTTTTATATCTTGATTATATATAGAATTTCTAATTATCATAGGTCTAAATAGCCCAGGATATATCTTATTTGCAAGTAGCTGTATTTGTAATGCTAACTTTAAATTTCTCTGGTAATACGGATTTTCTTCATCATCATATCCTATTCCCATTACAAGCATTAACCCTGAAACATCATAGCCTTTTAAGTTTACTTTTGGTGCAAACTCTAAGTCTTCTATTGCATCTCTATGTACATCTATTAGCATAGAAATGTTAGGATCAGACTCTACAAGTTCTGTCATTGTTCTTCTAGAGTTAGAATACGCACTATTATACTCCCCATAGTCGTGTGGTGTCAAGCTACATATTGTATTTATTCCTTTATCATTTAAATTTGAAGCAAATGTACTTGCTATGGCAAGCATATTATAATTTCCATCTACACTTCTTCTTGGACTAGTATAATCAAAATGGTATTTTTCACTATTTGCATAGGATTCAGATGTATGTGTTGTATATAGTAGTATTTCATCTAATGACTTTGAAAAAAATATATCATCACTATTTAAAATACTTTCAAAATCAATATTCCTATTAGTTGAATAATTAGTTATATCTATACCACATACTCTTAGTTTCTGGTAAATTTCTGTTTCAGCTACAACTTGTATATCTTCTTTATTTATATTATTAAAAACAGTTTGCTCATTATACTCTTGTGCCATATTATCCATAGCTAAAAGTTCAGGTTCTACTTTTTTCTCCTCATGTTTTTCTTCTTGAGGACTAAATATATAGTTATTCATATTCCCCATATTATTAAAAGCTATTATCTTTTCTTTAGTTACATTTATTCCCTGCATTTGTACAATATTTGTTGCTATATACATTATACTATTTATATTCATAACTAAAATAACAGCTATAAAGAACATTAATAATATTTCGTAATTTTTTAATTTTATTACACTAGCATTTAAAATATCCACATATTTGTTATTTTTCATTATATTGTTATATTTTTCTTTTTTTCTTTTTTTACCAAAAAAAGTAATCGCAACCTTCATAAAACATTTCTCCTATGTTCTATTCTATTACGATTACCTAAATATAATTACTAGTCTAACAAATTATTAATCTCTTGACTATATTTATCTAATAGTCCAACTGTTTTTTCTTTTAAATCTATTACTTCTCTTTTCATATCTAAGAGTTTTTCTTTTTCCATTTCAATTAAGTGCTCAATTCTATCTTTCTCTTGAATTGCTTCGCTTCTTGAATCCTCAATTATTTTCTTAGCTTGGTCTTCTGCAGTTATTAAAGCACTTGCTACCTTTTCTTGTTTAGCTATATAATCTGTTTCATATTTTTCTAGTTTTCTCTTAACTAAAGAAAGTTCGTTAGCTATTCTGTTTGCATCTGAGCGCTCAGCTTGTATCTTACTTTCATATTCAGCTTTCATAGCTTTCATGTATTCTTCAACTTGCTTTTTATCATATCCAAACATTTCAGTTCCAAACTTTTTCTCGTTTTCCATAACTTTCCCCCCAAAGCTTCCACATTATGCAACCATTATACCAAATTATTTTTTTAATTTCAATATTTTGAAAAAAATATAATAAAAAATTATAATAAAACATTTTTTGGTAAATACTAATAACGGTGATTAATTTATGAATACAAATTTAAATATATCAAATAGTGAATATGATGACTTAATTTCTCAAAAAGCAGAAAAAAGTCCAATTTTAAAAAATATAATTTTAGCTTTTATAGTTGGTGGCTTAATATGTACATTAGGTCAATTTATATTTAATCAGATGGAAAATATGGGACTGGATAGAGAAACTGCTTCAACTGTTACTAGTATATCTCTAATATTTTTAGGTGCATTTCTTACTTCAATTAATTTATATTCAAAAATTGGTAGATTTGCAGGAGCTGGTTCTACTATTCCAATTACAGGTTTTTCAAATTCAGTCGTTGCGCCTGCAATAGAATTTAAAAGTGAAGGATATGTTCTAGGGATAGGTGCAAATATGTTCAAAGTAGCTGGACCTGTTATTGTATATGGTATTACTTCAACTGTTATTTTAGGGCTAGTATACTATCTAATACACTATGTATTTTAGGAGGTTTTAGTTTGAAAGAAAAATTTATAAAAATAAAACCAAAATAAGAAAAAAGGGCATAGTTCCCCCTTACCCCCTAGAAA
>CANRAK010000070.1 GCA_947628575.1 uncultured Clostridia bacterium
TATTCTGTATCAGATGAGCATGGTACAATAGATTTAGAATATGATAAAGAATATTACCAAAAAGCTAAATCTTATGGCTATGATATTTGGCCTATTATAACAAATAGCTTTGGCTCACAAGAAGTATCTTCTAAAGATTTAACATCCAAGCTAATAAATAGTGAAACTAATAGAGAAAGCTTAATACAAAATATAGTTGAAATTGTAAAGAATAATAATCTTGATGGGATAAATATAGACTTTGAAGATATGTATCCAGAAGATAAATATATGTTTAATCAGTTTTTAAGAGAGCTAAGGCCTATGCTTAAAGAGGCAGGAGCAAAACTTTCAGTAGATGTATACTTTACAAATTATATAGATAGAAAAGGTGTAGGAGATGCTTGTGATTATTTCATATTAATGGGCTATGACCAAAGAGGTGACTGGAGTGGCAGTGATATAGGCTCTATTGCAGAGGCAACTTGGGTAGATAAAAATGTAGAGTCATTAATAAACGATTCAAATGTTGACCCACAAAAGATAATTATAGGTATACCTTTTTATACTAGAATGTGGGAGATAAATCAAGATAATGAGGTATCTAGTACTATATATAGCATGCAAAGCTCACAAGAATTTATAAATAAGTATGGTTTAGAAAAAACATGGGATGAAAAAGCAGGTCAAAACTATGTTGAAACTGTAGATGGTAATACTACATATAAGCTTTGGATAGAGGATAAAGACTCAATTGCAAGAAGAGTTGAAACTGTAAATAAATATAATCTAGCAGGTATTACAGCTTGGAGAAAAGGCTTTGAAACAGAAGATATATGGGATGTAATAATGCAGAATATAAAATAATTCTAAATAATCTGAATACTAAAAATATTCAGATTATTTTTTGAACTTATAGCATTATGTATATGATTTTTACTAAAAAAATTAACATAAAAACTTCACAAATTGAACTTTTTATAGTATAATAATACTTATGTAAAAAAGAATATTAATGTATATTTTAAAAGTAGGAGTTGAAGTGATGTTAATTAATGCAGAAGAAATAAACAATATACTATTTGAAGCAGGAAATGATATTACTAATAGAGGAAAAAAATATTTTGAACAAAGTAGAGTAAAAGTTGCAGATTTTAACTATATTTCAGAAAACAATTATATAGCCAAAGCATATGTTGAAGGAACTTATATATATGAAGTAGAAATTAGAAAGACTAATGGAGTATTATCATATAAATGTGAGTGTCCATCATCTAGTAAAAAAGAGACACCATGTAAGCATGTTGTTGCAATGGTTTTTGATATGTATATAAATGAAGCCTCTTATATAAACTATGCAAAGAAAAGTGAGTCTACAAATATTGATGATGATTTAATTGAAAATAAATCATATAAAGATAAAATAAATGAACAAAGAGAAAATAATGGGCTTATGATATACTATGAAAATCTAGAGCTAAATAGAAATATAGACAAAGAGTCTGTTAAAGTAGAAGCACATTTTCATCTATTAGATGTTATGAAGAAAGAACTAGAAGTATCATTTAAAATTGGAAAAGATAGAATGTACCTTTTAAGAGATTTATACAAATTTAGTGAAGATATGCAAAAAGGTGTCGTTACTAAATATGGTAAAGAACTTGAATTTAAACATGCTATTGAGTCTTTTGATAAACAGTCACAGCCACTTGCCAAATTAATAGTTGCTAAAGCATTAGAATATAATGAATTTTCAAAACTTGGAAATTATCATTTTACAGTTAATAAAAGATATAAATCAAACTTTAAATTAAAATATTCATTATTAGATGAGATATTTAATCTTCTTAAAGATAAAAGGGTAACAATAGAAGATTATGAATATGAAAAAGCTCATGGCTTTATAACACTAGAAGAAAGTAATCCTTCTTTTGATATAGAAATATTAGACGCCAATAATGATGGAATATATGTAGTAAGTAATAGTGAAAAATACTATGTATTTGAAGGGCAAGACTATTCTTATGTATTATATAAAGATAAACTACATAGATGTAGTGATGAGTTTAAAACGAAAGTTATACCACTACTTGAAAAGCTATCTGAAGACCCCGAAAATAAGATCGTTATTCCAAAGCATAGTGCAACAAGCTTTTGTGAATATGTAATACCTGCACTTAAAGACAGTACAAATTTAGTAATAGATGACGAACTACTTGAAAAATATAGAGCGGAAAAATTAGGTACAAAAATATTCTTAGATATAGATAATAAAGGAAATATTATAGCAGAAGTTAAATTTTGTTACGGAGATAATGAATTTAATCCTTTCGATAAAGACTTAGAAGTAACATGTAATAGAAATATTATTGAAGAAGCTAGGTCAAAAGAACTATTTAAAATGTATAATTTTACTATAAACTTTAAAAAACATATCATATATTTATCTAATGAAGATGATATTTATACTTTCTTAACAGATGGTATAGATAAATTTATGGAGAAATTTGAAGTATTAGTAACAGATAAATTAAAAAATAGACAGATAATAACTCAAAAAACATTTAATATGGGTGTAAGAATTGAAAATAATTTCTTACATGTGGATTTTAACGAGTTAGGTCTTGATGAAAACGAACTTAAAGATATATTTAAAAGATATAAGCTTAGAAAGAAATACTATAGACTAAAAGATGGTAGCTTTATAAATATAGACACAGATGGAATAGGACAATTAGTAAATCTAGCTAAGACATTAAATATAACAGAAAAAGATATAGTATCTGGTGAAGTAGATATACCGAAATATAGAGCGTTATATATAGATAATATTTCAAAAGTGAATAACTCAAATTTAACAATAAACTTAGATAATAACTTTAAAGAAATAGTAAAAAGCATTAAAGATATAGAAGATGTGCAATATGAAGAACCTAAGCAGTTAAAAGGTGTTTTAAGAGAATATCAAAAAACAGGATTTAATTGGCTTAAGACATTGTCTAAATATGGTTTTGGTGGAATACTTGCAGATGATATGGGACTTGGAAAAACAATACAAATAATATCATTACTATTAGATGAGAAAAATAATGATGCGAAAACATCAATAGTAGTATGCCCAAGCTCATTATATATTAACTGGGAAAAAGAGATAAAAAGATTCTCTAGTGATATTAATGCACTAATAATATCTGGAAATGCAGAGCAAAGAGCAGAGCTAATTAAACATATAAGTGATTATGATGTAATAATTACTTCTTATGATTTACTAAAAAGAGATATTGAAAAATATAAAAATATACAATTTAAGTATGTTATTGCAGATGAAGCACAGTATATAAAAAATAATAATACTAAAAATGCAAAAGCATTAAAAGACTTAAAGAGTGAAGTTAGATTTGCACTTACTGGTACACCTATAGAAAATTCTCTTGCTGAATTATGGTCAATATTTGATTTCATTATGCCAGGTTATTTGTATACATATAAGAAATTTAAAGATGAATTTGAAACATTAATTATAAAAGAAAATGATAGTCTTGTTATGGAAAAACTACAAAAACTAGTTGCACCATTTGTATTAAGACGTATAAAGAAAGAGGTGCTAAAAGAGCTACCAGATAAGACAGAGCAAATTATGTACAGTAAGATGGATGAAGAACAACAAAAGCTATATAGCTCTTACCTTGCCCTTTCTAAAGTAAAAATGAAGCAAGAACTAGAAGCTAATGGATTTGAAAAGAGTAAATTTAAGATATTATCTCTAATAACAAGACTTAGACAAATATGTTGTCACCCACAATTATTCTTAGAAAATTATACTGGAGAAAGTGCAAAATTAAATCAATGCTTAGAAATAATAGAAGGAGCTATAGCTGCTAAACATAAAATATTACTATTTTCTGGCTTTACATCTATGTTTGATATTCTAACTCCTGAGCTAGAAAAAAGAGGTATAGAGTATTCTATACTAACAGGTCAAACAAAAGTAGATACAAGAATAGCTATGGTAGATGAATTTAATAAGGATGATAATATTAAAGTATTCTTAATATCACTTAAAGCTGGAGGCACTGGACTTAATCTTACAGGTGCAGATATGGTAATTCATTATGACCCATGGTGGAATTTATCCGCACAAAATCAAGCAACAGATAGAGCATATAGAATTGGGCAAAGAAATAATGTTCAAGTATTTAAGCTAATAAGTGAAAATAGTATAGAAGAAAAAATACAAAAATTACAAGATAAAAAGATGGACTTAACAGAGTCAGTTATAAAATCTGGCGAAACATTTATATCTCAAATGTCACAAGAAGAACTGTTAGATCTTTTTGAATAAGTAGTAAATTTTACTACTTATTTTTTTACAAAAAAATGTTGAATTTATCTACTTTTTTCTTGCTAAATCGACATGTGTATATTATAATCTAAGTGTACTACAAATGTTTGAAAAGAGTTAAATTTAACAATATGTTACTTACGATTGGGGGGAAAGAGAATGAAAAATGTTAAATTACAAACAACATCTAAGTACGAAACACATGATGATTTTTTCTATTACTATATTAAAGGATATGCTATGTCTATTCAATATAAATATACAATGATTGCTCTAAGTATAGCATTTAAGTATTATGAAAAACATAGTATAATGGGCAAATCTAGATTTACTTATGTACTTATAGACGTCTATGACCTTATTTCTTCTGGAAATGTTAATGATTATATGTGTGCTTATACTATTATGCAGGATGTGATAGATGAATATAATGAAGTAAACGATATACAAGAATTTGCACAAACATATGATTTTACAAAAGAAAATATAAAGGCAATAGATACTCTATCTACTGAAGAAAAATACAATCTTGCTATAAAAATTAATCCTTTAAAAAATATTACAAGAGAGAAGATTATGCCAGATAACTTGCCATATAGTGGACTAGAAGAAATATATAATTTTATAGAAGAATATGCAAAATTAAATGACTATAAAAATACACTTGTTGCACTTAAAGTAGCAGATAAACTTCATAAAGGACAAAAAAGAAAGGGTGGAGATCCATATATTATACATCCATTATATATTACACTTAAAATAATATATAGTGAAACAGATGATGATATAACATGTGCAGCTGCATTATTACATGATGTAATTGAAGATAATGATGAAATGAATGAGTGTAATGGTGAAAAGCTAATAACTGAATATGGAGTGGATCCTGAAGTTGTAAGAATAGTTAGATTATTAACTAAGCCAAGAGATTATAAGCTAACAGACCCTAATGAGAAGAAGTATTATAATGGTGTAAAAACAGATATTAGAGCAACTAATATAAAGCTAAATGATAGAACAGATAATCTTAGAACAATAGAAGTTTTTAAGCTAGAAAAAATATCATCATATATTAGGGAAACAATAGAACTTGTTTATCCTTTACTTACACTAAAAAATTATTATCCAGAATATTCACCAGCCTTTACAAATATAAAATATATATTAAGGTCTAATTGTGAGGTTATAGAGTCAATACTAGATAAGAAATCTACTAATTTAGATTTTACAGGATATAGAAGAACCTTATTTTATATTAAAGGATATGCTAAAGGAAAGAATATGACAAATACTTTAAAGGCTTTGTCTATTGCTTGTAAATTACATGAAGGACAAAAAAGAGCTATAGGCGATCCATTTATTATTCATCCTTTACGTGTTGCTATTTATTTAATAAACTTAAAAATAACAGATGATGCAACTTGTGCAGCAGCTTTACTTCATGAAGTATTTAAAAAGTGCAATGTAAATGATGGTGGTGTTGCAATTACTAATAAATATAATTTATCATCTGAAGTATTTGAACTTGTAAAGCTAGTTTCAAAACCAGAAGATATGTCAAATGAAGAATATTATAGTAATTTAAGAAAAAATAAGAAAGCTCTCTTAATAAAATTATCTAATAGAGCTAATACGTGTACAACACTTAATACATACAAGAAGGACGATATAGACAGATATATTAAAGAATGTGAAGAATATATTTATCCTTTATGTGAGTATGGAACAAAAAAATATAAAAAGTATTCACATCAAATAAATATTATGAGAGGGCAAATTTCACAGATAACAAATATTGTTTCTTTCTTAACAAACTTAAAAAATGGGGATTAAATTCCCTATTTTTTTATACCATTTAGATAACATTTTGTAACATACAAAAAGTGCTACGAAAATAAGGTAAAAAGCTATTTACAACCGTGTTCAATATGAGTATAATTAATATCACTATAAGAAAATTCTTTCTAGAAATT
>CANRAK010000071.1 GCA_947628575.1 uncultured Clostridia bacterium
TAAATACTGTTACTTTTTCTCCATTAGTAAACACATAAGTATATGTTAAAATGCCTTTGTCTACATAATCTACATTTCCACCATCACGATTATATCGTATTTTTATTATTGGACTATTATCTAAAATCTTTGCTTGAGCTGTATCAATTAATATAACAGTAAAGAAAATAACAAAAATTATTAAGAGAATTTTTATAACTTTTTTCATATACTACCTCTCATTTAGACTGTATTTTTTATTATCTAAATATATTTAAACATCTCATCTGGATATATTTTTAGTTCTTTATTTTTAAACTTATCTACATCTATCCACATTGCATCGCTTTCTTCATTTTCTTCAATTATATGATATTTTTCTTTGTAGTCGTTTTCATCTATTTCAACATTATAGAATAATATTAATTCATGTGCATCTTTTCCATTGTAAGTAAATATATTTTCAGCAATACCTAAAAAATCTCCTACTTTAATATCTATATTAAGTTCCTCTTTAAATTCTCTTTTTAAAGCCTCTTTACTCTCCTCTAAAAATTCAATGCCTCCTCCTATACTTCTATAGAATACTTCATCTTTTACTTTATCATATCCTTCGCTAACTAATATTTTATTTCCTCTTTTTACTACTCCAAGAACAATAGGTCTTATTTCTTTAAATTTATTCATCTTACTCTCCTCCTTAATATCAAAATAATAACATAAAAGCAAGTGATTTTCAATTACCACTTGCTTTAATTACTATTTAAGTCCTAAACCATCTTTAAAAGCTTCTCCAACTCTTTTACCAATTTCATAATATCCATGTGTATATGGATCAAAAGCTATTGCATTAACTAAAGAAATATCTACATTATCTCCACTCATTACACTTTCATCTGCACTAACATTTACAACTTTTCCAATTACTCCACATTCTTTATAATCTACAAATTCACATTCCATACATATTGGAAATTCATTTATAATTGGTGCATCAACATTTTCAGATTTTGTAGCTGTTAGACCTGTTTTTTCGAATTTATCCTTTGTATTATTTCCAGATATCATTCCAAAATAGTCTGCCTCTTTAACATGCTTACTATCTGCAATACTTACAGTAAATGCTCCTCTTTCTTTAATATTTTTAACAGTCTTATGTGTTTCTGTTAAATTAAGCATAACATAATCTCTTTCAAACATTGTTCCCCATGCTGCATTCATTACATCAATACTTCCATCCTCATTATATGTTGCTATCATTAAAACTGGCATTGGGAATATTGCTTCTGTAGTTTTAATATTTTTTCTCATAATTTACCTCCATACATTACATTATAATTATACATCAAATATAGATATAATAAAAGAAAAAATTGTCGCACTATTCAAGAAAACTTATTTGTTTATATTTCACTTTAAAGCTCTTTTGAGTAGCTTGTGTAATTTTATCATTTTCTTCCTCATCACCAATTAAAAATGGTGATGTAGGGATATGTTTTTTCATATTTTCCTTAACTAGACCAGCGTTTGCGTTAGCGTAGCAATACTTACATAAATGACCACAAGTGTTATATTCACCTATATCATTTCCAAGTAAGCAATTACAGCCTTCTCTAATATTTTTTCTTCTTGCTGGACTTAATTTAAATCCTATTGCTTTTTCAATAATTTCTTGGCTCATACATCCTTTAGTATCAATACCATATTCTGCAAGATATTCTTTTTCACAGCAACTGTGCACTACAATATCATTCTCATTTGCTATTTTACTAAATTCTTTTGCAAGTTGTATAGACTCATCTTTAGTTGGTGGTCTAATCCCTGGTGCATTTCTTTTCACTTTTTCGTACATATCTAGGAAACTAATAGTGCAATCATGCGTATAGCCTTTAAGCATAGTTGCCATTTTTCTAAATTCTTCAATATGCCTGGTAACGTCATATTCAGAGTTAATAAAGATAGGGTCATAACGCCAAGCTACAGAATTTACTCCAATATGTTTAGATAATATTTTAAAATCTTCTATGACTCTTTCTTTATCTGGTACATTTGGTTCTATATCTTTTCCATAAGGTGTTATTGTTACAAACCAATACTGTTTATATTTATCTATTTCATCCAAATACTCAAGCATAGGCTCTGGATTTTTAGTACAAAAAGCTAAGCAATCTACCACCTCTGGTGATAAGCTATATTTTGTAACTTGTGATTTATAATATGGATTTCTAACATATACAAATCCTGCTCGTATTCTATTTATTAACCACTTTGAATAAAATGCAGGTATATCTGTTCTCATTCCTGTGTTTATTATCATAAAAATCTCTCCAATACTACTAGAATAATAACATAAAAGCAAGTAACTTTCAATTGTTACTTGCCTTTATAAATTGTACTTTATATTACTAATCTAATTTTTTAATAATTACCTTAATTTATTTATTTTCATCACTATACATTTGACCTTTAGTTTCTAGTCCTAATAATCTTCCATATTCAAAGATATATGATAAACTAAATAAGAATAATATTTCTACTAAATCATAAGTATTAAACTCAAAATTTAATTCTGTTCCTAATAATAGTTCAAAAATACCACCAATAATATTACTCATTATTATGGTTATAATCATTATCCAAGCAATTTTCTTTATTAAGCTTACATTTTCCAAAGTAAATGGTGTTTCACCTTTGTTGATATTATCAAATAAAGTTGCTAAGTGTTTAAAAATTATAGATGTTAAAATAATTATTACTAAAAGAATAGCAAATCCTGTTTCAACATAACCAATTATTTTTGTTTTGCTATTATTCTCAAAAATAGTCATTACTTTGGTATTTAAAAATTCTTTATCTGCATCTACTAAAACAAATGCTCCAACTTTTAATACTAATTTGTCACTTTCTTCTGAAATATTAATATTATTATTTGGAAAATCCAAAGTCAAGTTATTCTCTTTTATTACAACTTTATCTATAAAATATGGTGCTGTAATTAAAATCAAGCAAAGAAATGGAATTGCAACATAGCAACAAATTCTTCCTATTTTAGATATTACAGAAATGATTTTACTTAGAGCTTTCATTTTCTTTTGTTCTTCTTTTTTTAAACTTACAACTTTAGTTTTAACTTCATCTCCAAGTGAATCAATATCAATAATACTATCATTTACTAAATCGTTAATCTTACAATGAAAAATCTTACATAGTTCTAATAGATTATTCATTGTTGGATAAGCACTTCCAGTTTCCCATTTGCTTACAGATTGTCTAGATACATTTACTTTTTCAGCTAATTCTTCTTGTGATAATTTTTTTAAAATTCTTACCTTTTTTAAATTATCTCCAAATTTCATTTATATACCCTCCCTTTACATTAAATTATATATGTAAAAGTAATTTTTAACTATCAACTTTTGGTTGCATTTTGATTTTTATACTGTTTTTTCATATAAATTTTACTTTAATTAAATTTATTTTATATTAATCCAGTATCTTTTTATTGGCAGTCCTGTTTCATCTTCAATAGCTATATTTTCTAATTTTCCACCACATTTTTCAATTACCTTACAAGAGCCAATATTCCCTGTATATGCACCAAGTAGTACCTTATCTATATTCTTTGATTTAGCTTCCACTAATGTCAATTTTAGCAATTCTGTAGCATATCCTTTTTTTCTTTCAGAAGGTCTTATCCCATATCCTATATGTCCCCATGTCTTTAATCCTTCTTCTGTTAAATAATGCCTTAAGTTTGATGCTCCTAAAAGTAAATTTCTTTCATCATCATATAACCAATATGTAGTAGATGCTGCATATCCTTCTAAATTTTCCCCTTTTTCTACTTCTTGAACTCTTTTAAGCATTTCATCAAAATATTGAGTTGTATGATATTTTAAATGTAAAGCCCATGGAGTAATACGAGAGCCTTCCATATTCCATTCATCCATCATATCTTTATATAATTGATAATATTTTTTATTAGGTTTTATTAATTTAATCATATTTTTTCATCTCCTGTTCAAACTAGAAATTACTATTTATCCGACTTATAAAACTTGTATAAGACTATCAGCCTAAGTAACTATTTTCTTTCCAGCATATTCATTATCATTGACGTTAACAGGAATTCTAATTTTCAGATAATAATTTAATTAGTCTTGTATTTTTGTATATTTTTTCTCTACCAATTTTTTCTGATTCTAATAATCCCACTTCTTCTAGTTTATTTAAATATGAAGTAGCTGTAATTCTTGTAACTGAGCAAGCCTTTTCTACATATGATATTTTTGTATATACTTCATAAAATAAACTTTCCAATAATTTTTCAGAATATATTTTTGGAAGTTTGTTCATAAATTCTTCTTTATAAGTTCTCATCTCATTTTGTACTTTTTCAATCAACTTAATTGTTTCTTTGGATGTAATTTCAACACCTTTTAAAATATATAAAATCCAACCTTCATAATTATTTTTTTCTCTTACTTCCTTAAATAATTTATAATATTCTTGCTTTGTTTCATTTATATATTTACTTAAATATAAAATAGGACTATCAATGAGATTATTTAAAACCAAATACAATATATTTAATATTCTTCCTGTTCTTCCATTTCCATCATAAAAAGGATGAATGCTTTCAAATTGATAATGTATCAAGCACATTTTAATTAATGGATCTATATTATCATTACTATTTATAAAGTTTTCTAAATTTTTCAAGTATTCACGTATATCTTTCTCATTTTGTGGTGGAGTATAAATTGTTTCTCCAGTTAAGGAATTTTTAAGTTCAGTTCCTGGTAATTTTCTTATTCCTGCATTATTATGCTCTATTATTCCTTGTATTTTTACTATAGTATTTGTGCTTATGAAACCATCTTTTTTTATTTGTTCATAACCACTCCATATTGCATTTCTATAATCTACAACTTCTTTGGCGTTTTCTTCTTTATATCCACTTTCAGTTAATACCTTATATATATCATCATGTGTTGTAACAATATTTTCAATTGCACTGCTATCTTTTGCTTCATTTATTGTAACAGCATTTATTAAAATATGCATATTAGGAATCGTATTAGCATATCCTTTAAGTTCAGCTAATGCCCTTGAAGAAATTGTTAACTGTTCTAAAATCTTTTCAGATTTTAAATTTATATCTTTATATGGTAACATCTCTAAATTCATTTTTTCATACCTCCATATATATAAAATATCATTTTATTTATATATTTTCAATAAAAATGTATAAAAAATTAAAAAAATTATACATATCTTAAAAATATGTATAATTTTTTATATAGATAAACTCAAAACTAAAACATAGTATTAAAAATGTAATCTATTATAATTTTTTATTATTTTTTGATTATAAATGAATATACCATAATTTTAATTAGTGATTTAACAAAATATGTATTGGTTCTATTACAACTTCAATAAATGACATAATAACACAACAGGCAATAACTAAAAAAAATATGCTTAATATTTCCTTACTATATTTTTTCATACACAATCTCACACAACTTACTGTTTATCTAATTAAAGTATAACAGTAAGTAATTGTAAATAATCACTTGCTTATATAAATTGTAATTTATGTTACTTTTTACTTGGCAAATCTTTGCAAGTTTCAATAATAATTTCTTTTAATTTTTCTTTGTTATCTACTTCATCAACTAAATACATAGGTTTAGCACTCTCATAAGGTATTTGTTCTTGCATATTATATTTTTTGTTGTTATTTACTATCTTCACAAGTAACCTATTATCATATATTCCACCAAATAAGATATTATTGTAATAAAGTAAGTATTCTCCCATCATTGCTTTACAAGTAATATTATCTAATAAACTTAATTGTTCTAATACAAAATCTCTATAATCTTTTGTCGTAGCCATTATATCAACTCACTTTCAAATTACTATTTATTTAACTCATAAGTAATGAAATTCATATTTATTTTTTAATACTTATACTTCATCAATCTATTTATATATACTTTTTTATAATATCATATATTTTATCAGTATGAATTATATAGCTTCCATGATTTTCATTTTTTACTATTTCAAGCGTACTATTTTTTATACTATTTGAAATTAGTTTAGTATGTTCTATCTTAACTACATCTTTTTCTCCTGCCAAAACATGAACTGGTATTGTAATTTTTTGCAAATCTTCTATCGGAATATTAGGCTCATC
>CANRAK010000072.1 GCA_947628575.1 uncultured Clostridia bacterium
TAGATACAACAACACCTTTAGTTGAAATTAAAGGTCAAGATGTAATAAATACAATGCCTGTAAATAATTTAACATTATTAAAACTTAGTGCTTCATCTTTCATTGATGCAGAACATATTAACTTAACTACAAATGTATATGATGAATATATAGAGGATAAAGTAAAAGATTTCTTAGATTCTATAAATGTATTACCTCTAGAAGAAATTAAAGAAAAAATGAAAGAAGAAGGAATGAAAACTTTAGAAGGTGCAGAATATAGTATATACTTAGATAAAAAATGTACTAAACCATTAAAATATAAAGATAGTGGAGAAGAAGTAAAAATAGTTACAGATGGATCTGGTATATATGAAGTAAATAAAATACCTGTAGGAAGATACTATGTAAAAGAAACAAAAGCACCAAATTACGTTTTTGGAGATGATAAAATACCTTATACAATGTCTAAAGAACCTATAGAAATAGAGGTGACAGAAGGTAAAGCAGGTTCAACAAGATTATATAGAGCATTAGTAGATTATTCACCTAGAGAAGAATTTTTACATAAGACAGATATATTTACTGGTGAAAATGTACCAAATTGCTTATTTGAAATAAGAGAAAAAGATACTGATAAATTAGTATTCAGAGCAAAGACAGATAAAGAAGGAAACATAGATATTCCATTAGATGTATTTGAAAAAGATGTAGAATATACATATCAAGAATTAGAAGCACCAGGAGTATATTACAAAAATGGACAATTATATGAATTAAATACTGAAAAACATACATTTAAAGTTGAATATGAAGTAGATGAAAAAGGAGAATTCCACTTTAAAAATAAAATACATGTAGAAAACTATAGACCAACTTCAACAGTAGAGCTACAAAAGAAAGACTTTGCAGATTCAACAGTAATACCAAATTGTAAATTTGAATTAAGAAGTTTAGAAACAGATTTTGTAGTAGAAGGTGTAACAGATGAAAATGGAGAATATGTATTTAAAGATATACCATATGGTAAATATACATATACAGAATTAGAAGCACCAGATGAATATATGATAGATCCAGAACCACATGAAATAGTAATAGATTCAGAACACACAAGAATAGAAGTAACAAACGAAAAGAAACCTGATACTGGAGATATTGCAGTAATAACATTAGCAATTATGGCTATTGTATCAGTGGCTGGAATTGGTTATGTAGTTCTAAGAAATAGAAAAAGAGTAAATAATTAATAATTAAAAGTTAAAATTAATTATAGTTGTTTATACTAAAAAGGGGCAAATGCAAATTTGCTCCTTTTACTGTTTATAAAATTTTGACGTTTTATGCAATGTACTTGAACAAATGAGCTTTTTATAGTATAATTAATAACTAGTAATGATGGGTGAATTTGTAGTAATAATTTTTACGTATTTTAACCAATGCTTAAAAATTATTATTACAAACCTATTATTACCAATATAGTGTTTAGGAGGATTTTAAATGTTTAAAAAATTTGAAACTACCTTTGCAGGTAGAAAATTAATTATTGAAGTTGGAAAAATGTCACAACTTTCAAACGGTTCATGTTTAGTAAGATACGGAGAAACAGCTGTACTTGTTAATGTAAATATGTCAAAAGAACCAAGAGAGGGGATAGATTTTTTACCACTTTCTGTAGATTATGAAGAAAGATTATATTCAGTAGGTAAAATACCTGGTGGATATATTAAAAGAGAAGGAAAGCCATCTACAAAGGCTGTACTTGTATCACGTGTAATAGATAGACCATTACGTCCACTATTTCCAAAGGATTACAGAAATGATACAGCTATAAACGCATTAGTTCTTGCAGTAGACCCAGATATATTACCAGAAATACCTGCATCAGTTGGTGCATCTATTGCTCTTAATATTTCAGATATACCATTTGATGTATTAGTAGGTACAGTAAAAGTAGGTATTGTAGATGATGAAATTGTATTAAATCCAGATCTTGAGCAAAGAGAAAAATCTACTTTAGATTTGACAGTATCTGCAACACCTGAGAAAATATGTATGATTGAAGCAGGTGCTAAAGAAGTACCAGATGATAAGATGTTAGAGGCTATAAAAGAAGCACATAAAGAAATTAAAAAATTATGTGAATTTATACAAGAAGTAAAAAATGAAGTTGGAAAACCAAAATCAGAATATAAATCATTTGCTATACCAGAAGATTTAGCAGACTTCATCAAAGATATAGCTTATGATAAGATGAAAGATGCTGTTCAAACAAAGGATAAAAATACTAGAGATGAAAATGTAACTGAAGTAGACAACTTTGTTATTGAAGAATATAAAAAGAAATTTGGCGAAGACGTTTATGAAGAAAACAAATCTATGGTTTCAGAAGCTTTGTATAAGGCTGAGAAAAAGGCTGTAAGAGATTTAATTATAAACGAAGGTAAACGTGTTGATGGAAGAAAAGATGACGAAATAAGACCATTAAGCGCTGAAGTAGGATTATTTGAAAGAGTACATGGAAGTGCATTATTTACTAGAGGGCTAACACAAGTATTATCTATGGTAACACTTGGAAGTACATCAGATGTTCAAGAATTAGATGGACTTGATGAAGAAGAACAAAAAAGATATATGCACCATTATAACATGCCATCATATAGTGTTGGAGAAGCTAGACCATCACGTGGACCTGGTAGAAGAGAAATAGGACATGGAGCTTTAGCTGAACGTGCTTTAGAGCCTGTTATACCTTCTCAAGAAGAATTCCCATATACAATAAGAGTTGTATCTGAAGTTTTAAGCTCAAATGGCTCAACATCACAAGGTAGTGTATGTGGTTCAACACTTGCACTTATGGATGCTGGTGTTCCAATTAAAGCTCCAGTTGCTGGTATTTCTACTGGATTATTTACTAAAGATGGAAATACAGATGACTATACAATGGTAACAGATATACAAGGTATAGAAGACTTCTTTGGAGATATGGACTTTAAAGTAGCAGGTACAAAAAATGGAATTACTGCTATACAAGTAGATATAAAAATTGATGGACTATCATATGAAATAATAGAGGAAGCTTTTGCAAGAACTCATAAAGCTAGAAATTATATATTAGATGAGATCATGTTAAAAGCTATAGATAAACCACGTAAAAATGTTTCTAAATATGCTCCAAAGATTGAAGTAATAAAAATAAATCCAGATAAAATTAGAGATGTTATAGGCTCAGGCGGAAAAACAATAAACAAGATAATTGAAGAAACACACGTAAAAATAGATATTGAAGAAGATGGAACAGTATATGTTGCAGGTGTTGATCAAGAAATGTTAGATAAAGCTATAAGTACAATAGAGTCTTTAACAAGAGATGTAGAACTAAATGAAGTATATATGGGAAAAGTTACTAAAATATTACAATTTGGTGCTCTTGTAGAAATATTACCTGGTAAAGAAGGACTATTACATATTTCTAAGATTTCTAAAGAAAGAATAAATAAAGTAGAAGATGTACTTAATGTTGGAGATGAAATATTAGTTAAAGTAGTAGAAATAAATAAAGAAGAAGGTAAATTTAGTCTTTCAGCAAAAGATGCTATGAAAGTATAGAGGTGTATTAGATGCAAGTATATGCATTTGTTGGTAAAACAGGAACAGGAAAGAGCTACAATGCTTTAAGAGTAGCTAAATCATTAGATATTAAATATATAATAGATGATGCAATTTTAATAAAAGAAACAAAAGTTGTAGCTGGAAAATCTGCAAAAACTGAGGCAAGTAAAATTGCTTCAGTTAAAGCAGCTATTTTCTTTTATGAAGATAGAAAAAAAGAAATGATTAAAGCTATAAAAAATGAGAAAATAGATAAAATTCTTATACTTGGAACATCAAATGATATGGTTGAAAAAATTGCAGAAAATTTAAAATTAGGACCTATATATAAGACTATATATATTGAAGATGTTGCAACTCCAGAAAAGATAGAGGAGGCAAGAAAATCTAGATTTGAAGAAGGAAAGCATGTTGTTCCGGTTCCTACATTTGAAATAAAAAAACAATTTTCAGGGTACTTTATGGATCCACTTAGAATGTTTGATATTTTTAGAAGAGAAAGCAGTAATTTATATGAGGCTGAATCTTCTGAGAAAACAGTAATAAGACCAACATACAGTTATCTTGGAAAATTTAGAATATCAGATAATGTAATTAAACAGATAATTACATACGTTGTAGAAAAAATAAATGGTATTAGTAAAGTTCAAAAGGTATTTACTGAAAAATATATTGACGGTATGAGAATAGAAATAGACCTTCAAATAGTTTTTGGAGTAAATATTCCCACTTTAAGTAACGAAGTAAAAAAAGCTATAATACATGCTATTGATACAATGACTGGTATAAATTTATTTGGTATAGAAATCAACATTACATCAATTGTAAAATAATGGTGAAAAAAGTTGAAAAGCTTATAATTTTGTAGTAAAATGTACGCGAGGGTGATAGATAATGGAAACTATTAGATTTACAGAAAGAAAAAAATCAACAAAGTGGCCAGCTATTTTCGTAATGACTTTTTTAATAGTAGGTGGGTGCTTTGTTGCTTATGCTATAAAAAATGAAAATAATCCTAAAATGTTAGGTTTATCTGGTGAAATAGTTACAGCAGAAAGTCATGGATTAGAAGATGTAGAACAAACTGATGCTGAAAAACTAGAGCAAGCTATGGGACTTAACTACGAGGTAAAAGATGTTAGTTCTTCAGATAAAAGTGTATCAAGTATTGTGAGTGATATGCATTTACCAACATTATATGTTGACGGTAAAGAAATAACTGAATTAAATGCTAAAATTCAAAGTGAGTATACTGAAAGATTTAATTCTTTAAAAGAACAAATGGATAATGTAAAAAGTAAGTATTCTTTTAACGTTACATATACATATTATGATAACATAGTAGGTATAAGGAAAATTGTGTCTTTAGTAATAAGACAACAAATAGTAGATACAGAATCACAAAAGATAACATCAGAAAAAGTTACTACATATAATGTAGATTTGTCTTCAAAAGCAACTTTAAAACAAGAAGATGTACTATTAGACATTTTAGGAAAAGATTATAAAGAAGTATTGAAAAATACTGTTAAAAGCTATGTTATATCTAAAGGATTAGCAACAGAAAGTAACTATAATTATGAAATAACTGGTCTTGAGAACTTTTATATTCAAGATGCAAAATTACATATAGTATTTAATACTGATACAGATAAGATAGTAAGTAAAGATAGTGGAGTATTAGATATAGAGATTCAAAAATAACGGGAGGCAATAAAGTAATGGTAGATTCAATGGAAACAATAGTTAACTTATGTAAAAATAGAGGATATATTTATCCTGGTTCTGAAATATATGGTGGACTTGCAAATACATGGGATTATGGCCCATTAGGTTCATTACTAAAAGATAATATAAAAGCTGCATGGAAAAAGAAATTTATACAAGAAAGTAAATATAATGTAGGACTAGATGCGGCAATTCTTATGAACCCACAAACTTGGGTCGCATCAGGACATGTTGGAGGATTTTCTGATCCATTAATAGACTGTAAAGAATGTAAAACTAGACATAGAGCAGATAAATTAATAGAAGAATGGGCTCATGATCAAGGAAAAGATATGATAGCTGATGGAATGAGTGATGAGCAATTAGTAAACTTTATTGTAGAAAACAATATTCCATGTCCAAAATGTGGTAAAACTAATTTTACAGATATAAGAAAATTTAATCTTATGTTTAAAACATTTCAAGGTGTTACAGAAGATAATACAGCTACAATATATCTTAGACCTGAAACAGCACAAGGAATATTTGTAAACTTTAAAAATGTAATGAGAACAACAAGAAGAAAGCTTCCTATGGGTATTGCACAAGTAGGTAAAGCTTTTAGAAATGAGATTACTCCAGGTAACTTTACATTTAGAACAAGAGAATTTGAACAAATGGAACTTGAATTTTTTTGCAAACCAGGAACAGATTTAGAGTGGTTTAATTATTGGAGAGAATATTGCAAGCAATTTTTGCTAAGTTTAGGTATAAAAGAAGAAAACATTAGATTAAGGGATCATAGCCAAAAAGAATTAG
>CANRAK010000073.1 GCA_947628575.1 uncultured Clostridia bacterium
ATTCGAACCCACGGTGCCTTTCGACATCACCAGTTTTCAAGACTGGCTCCTTAAACCACTCGGACACTCTTCCATATACGGTACAAGTATAATTATACCACTTTTTTTCATTTTGTCAACACTTTTTTTATTTATTTTTATGCCTACATATCAATATTTAAAAGAGATAATAGACTTTCTAATCCTTCTTCATCATTATATTCTATTATTAAACGTTGATGTTTCTTAGTTTGATCAAGTTTTACTTTATATCCAAAATAATCTTTTAGCTTATTTTCTAAGTTTTGATAATAAACTGTTTTTGGTTGCTTTTTAGTTGGTTTTCTTTTATATTTTTCATCACCGTATATCAACTTTTCAACATCTCTAACAGTTAATTTATCTTTAACTGCTTTTTTTGCAACTTCTACTTGTTTATTTTTATCCTCTATTGCAAGTAAAGCTCTAGCTTGTCCTTCAACTAATTCTCCAGTTAATAAATAATTTAATATCTCCTCAGGTAATTTTAATAGTCTTGTTATATTAGAAATAGTAGAAACACTTTTTCCTGTTATTTTTGCAACTTCTGAATTAGTATATCCATCTATATCCATAAGTTCTTTTACAGCTCTAGCTACTTCTACTATATTCAAATCTTCTCTTTGAATATTTTCTATCAAAGCAACTTGTTTTTTCTTAGTATCAGTATAGTCTTTTATTATTGCTGGTATCGTATCAAGATTTGCAGCCTTTGCAGCTCTCCATCTTCTTTCACCAGCAACTATAGTATATCCATTTTTATCTTTTACTACTAATATTGGCTGTATAACACCGTTTTCACGTATAGAATTAGTTAATTCTTCCATTTTTTCTTTATCAAAAATTTTTCTTGGTTGATTTAACATAGGTTCTATTTCAGTAATATTAAGTTCTACTACTTTTTCTAGTACTTTATCTTTCTCTTTACTCTTATTACTACTTTTTTTAGTTACTACTTCTATATCTTCCTTATTATCCTCACCAAAAAAAGCATCTAAGCCTCTACCTAAACCCTTAGCCATATTAATCCTCCTTTTCAGTTAATTTTATTAACTCTCTAGCAAGTTTTTTATATGTCTCTGCCCCTTTTGATTCAGCGTCATATAGAGTTATTGGTAACCCATGACTTGGAGCTTCACTTAGTCTAATGTTTCTAGGAATTATAGTTTGAAATACCTTATTTCCAAAATACTTTTCAACTTCACGTGCTACTTGTGTAGATAAATTTGTTCTAGCATCAAACATAGTTAAAATTACGCCCTCAACTATTAAATCTGGATTTAAATGTTTTTGAACTAATTTTATAGTATTAATAAGTTGTCCTAATCCTTCTAAAGCATAGTATTCACATTGTATTGGCACAAGTACACTATCTGAAGCAGTAAAGGCATTTAAAGTAATTAATCCTAATGATGGTGGACAATCAATTAAAATGTAGTCATAATTTTCTTCTATTTTATCTATTGCATCCTTTAACCTTTTTTCTCTTGAAACCATTGATACTAGTTCAATTTCAGCACCTGCTAAATTAATATTTGCTGGACATATATCTAATTTTTTTACCATAGTACTTACAATTGTTTCATTAATATCCATATCATCAACAAGCACATTGTAAACAGATTTATCTTCATGTGCTTCTATTCCAAGGCCACTTGTTGCATTTCCTTGTGGATCTACATCTACTAATAATACTTTCATTCCTCTTTGAGCTAAGCATGCACTTAAATTAACTGCTGTTGTTGTTTTTCCGACACCACCCTTTTGATTAGCTATTGATATTATCCTTGCCATAATGTCACCTCACGGTTATTATATTACATTTGTTAAAAAAATAAAAGAGTAAACTTCAAAATTTACTCTTTTATGCTAATAATATAATAGCTATTTAATTAATTTAATGCCTATATAAATAGTTAATATTTAGAAATTTATTTAATAACTTATGTATACTTTATAATGGTGCTTTCTTTATTTTGCCATAGTTTCTTGGATATTTACTAGGTGTCTTATTATTTTTTACAACATCTAATATAGTTCTACTATATTTTTCATTATTTATAGTATAACTATAATAATATTTTTTATTTATTTTTAGATTTAATACTTTAAGTGCATTTTGACTTAACTTTATTTCATCTTCTATACTATCACCTTTCATAATAATACATTTTCCATTTACTTTTATATATGGACTAGTATATTCTAAAAGTACAGGCAATTGTGCTACAGCCCTTGATACACAAGCATCATAAGCTTCATATAAGTTGTTAATTCTAATTACTTCTTCTGCTCTACCATGTATTAATTTTACGTTATTTAGTTGTAACTTACAAATAATGTCATCTAAAAATAATATTCTTTTGTTTAAAGCATCTATCAAAGTAAAGTTTTTTTCTGGATAATATATTGCAAGTACCATACCCGGAAACCCAGCTCCTGTGCCGATATCAACGATTTCACGTTCCTCTTTTAATGCTTTTGTGCACTCTAAACAATCAACAAAATGTTTTACTATAATTTCATATTCATCTGTTATTGCAGTAAGGTTAATTTTTTCATTCCACTCTAACAGTAAATCCTTGTAAATAGCTAGTTTTTCAGCTTTTTCAAGGCTTATATCTATATCTTGTTTTTTACATTCTTCTATTAAAATACTTATAAATTCATCATTATTTTTCATGTGAAAACTTCCTTTCAATTTTCATGTGAAATTATTTTATATTATTCTGACTTAAATATATTAATAATACTGATATGTCAGCTGGTGAAACCCCTGATATTCTAGAGGCTTGGCCTACTGATAATGGTTTTTGTTTATTTAATTTTTGTCTTGCTTCAAGGCATAAACCTTTGATTTTTTCATAGTCTATATCTGCACTTAGTTTCTTATTTTCCAACTTTTTAAATTCATCTATTTGTTCTTGTTGTAATTTTATATATCCTTCATACTTAATCTGTATTTCTGCTTCTTCAACAACACTTCTAGGTAATTTTTGTCGTTTTTTGTCGATTGAAGCTAAATTATTATAATTAAGTTCACTTCTTTTAATTAAATCTGCTAGTTTGCATCCTGTACTTATTGGAGATGAACCTAAGCTTTCTAGTAGTTTATTAACTTCTTCTGTTGGCTTTATGGATGTCTTTCTAATACGCTCTATTTCAGCATTTATTTGGTTTTTCTTATTTAAGAATTTTTCATATTTTTCCTTAGTAACAAGTCCAACATTATATCCTTTTTCTGTAAGTCTTAAATCTGCATTATCTTGTCTTAGGGCAAGTCTATACTCTGCACGAGAAGTCATCATTCTATAAGGTTCATTAGTTCCTTTTGTTACTAAATCATCAATTAAAACACCAATGTATGCCTCTGATCTATCTAGTATTAAAGGCTCTTTATTATCTATCTTTAAAGCTGCATTTATTCCTGCTATTATTCCTTGTGCAGCAGCTTCTTCATAACCAGAAGAACCGTTAACTTGTCCTGCAAAAAATAATCCATCTATCCCTTTATACTCTAAGCTTAGTTTTAAATTTGTTGAGTCTATACAGTCATACTCTATTGCATAAGCAGGTCTCATCATCTTAGCATTTTCAAGACCTGGAACAGTTCTATACATTTGTATTTGTACTTCTTCTGGTAAAGAAGATGACATACCTTGAATATACATTTCTGATGTTTTCTCACCAAGTGGTTCTATAAATAATTGATGTCTTTCTTTATCTGCAAATCTTACTACTTTATCCTCAATAGATGGGCAATATCTAGGGCCAGTTGATTTTAACTTCATATCTTTGTTTGCTGTATATATAGGGGATCTATCTAGATTTGCTCTAATAATATCATGAGTTTTTTGAGTTGTATAAGTTAAATAGCAAGAAACTTGTTGCTTATTTAATATATCCTCTTTTCCTTCATTTTCAAAAGAAAATGGTGTTATTTCTTTATCTCCAAACTGTTCTTCCATTTTAGAAAAATCTATAGTTTTAGCATTAATTCTTGCTGGTGTTCCTGTTTTAAATCTTCTAAGCTCTACACCAATATCTAATAGGCTTTGAGATAAGTCATTTGCTGGAAATACGCCATCAGGGCCACTTTCATAAGATACTTCACCAATTATTACTTTTCCTTTTAAATAAGTGCCTGTAGCTATAACTATAGTTTTAGTATAAAAAGTAGCTCCAACTTTAGTTTTAACACCTATTACTTTATTATTTTCAACAAGAATTTTAACTATTTCAGCCTGATAAACATCTAGATTTTCTTGTTCTTCCATAGTTTTTTTCATTTCTATATGATACATTCTTCTGTCTGATTGAACTCTTAAAGAATGTACAGCTGGACCTTTAGACATATTAAGCATTTTAGATTGTAAAAATGTCTTATCTGCATTCTTTGCCATTTCTCCACCTAAAGCATCTATTTCTCTTACTAAATGACCTTTAGAAGTACCACCAATACTTGGATTACAAGGCATATTTGCAAGTGTATCTAAATTAATAACAAAGGCTGCTGTTTTCTTTCCCATTCTTGCTGCAGCAAGTGCAGCTTCACAACCTGCATGTCCAGCTCCAATTACTACAACATCATATTCTCCTAAACTATATTCGCTCATTTTTACCTCCTTATTTACCTAAACAGAACTTTTCAAAAATTTTAGATATAATATCCTCAGTTACGTCTGCTCCTATTATTTCTCCTAATGTTTTAGTTGCTTTTTTAACGTATATTGAAACAATATCTATTGGTTGTCCATTAAATATTTCTGTTTTTGCATCTTTTAAATAATTAACAGATTTTTTTAATAAGTCTTTGTGTCTTTCGTTTGTTATTATAAGCTCATTTGAATAATCCAAATCATTTGAATCAAACATTTTTATAATTTCTTTTTTTAAATTATCTATACCTTTATTTTCTTCAACTGAAATACAGACAGGCTCTTTTAGGTTACTTTGCTTTAATTCTTTCAAAATGGTGTCTAAAATCGATTTTTGTGTTAAGTCCATCTTGTTTATTACGGTAATATATTTAAGTCCTTTATTTTCGATTTTAGAAAGAATTTCAAAATCTTCTTTACTTATACCATCTTCACCATTTATTAAATATAATACTAAGTCCATTTCTTCGAGTATTTTAAGGCTTTTTTCAACACCTATTTTCTCTATAATATCATCTGTATCTCTAATTCCTGCAGTATCTGATATATTTAAAATAATATTTCCTAGATTAATTGTTTCTTCAACAATATCTCTAGTTGTTCCTGGTATATCTGTTACTATTGCTTTTTCATAATTAGCAAGATTATTTAAAAGTGAAGATTTACCTACATTAGGCTTCCCTAGTATAGCTACATTAACGCCATTTTTAATATATTTACCGTGTTCATAAGTATTTATAATTCTATCTATTTCATCTATTTTTCTATCTAACAGTGATAATATAGCTTTAGGCTCTATTTCTTCATAATCATACTCTGGATAATCTACACTTACTTCTATTTGAGCCATAAGTTCTACTAATTCTTCTCTTAAGCTTCTTACTTTTTTAGATAAATCTCCTTCTAAGTTTTTAGCTGCTATTCTACTTTCAGTTCTAGTTTTTGCATTAATTAAGTTTATAACTGCTTCTGCTTGAGATAAGTCCATTTTACCATTTAAAAATGCTCTTTTTGAAAACTCCCCTGGTTGTGCAAGTATAGCACCGTTTTCTAATACAAGTTCTAATATTTCTTTTGTTATCTCATTACCGCCATGACAATTAATTTCACATACATCCTCACCTGTATATGAATGCGGTGCTTTAAAGTATGAAACTAGCACATTATCTAGAACTTCATTATTGTTTATAATCTTACCAAAAATGATATGGTTAGGCTCTAATTTTGCTTTAGAATTAAATATTTTATTTACTATATTTAGACTATCCTTTCCACTAATTCTAATAATACTAATACCGCTATTAGATAAAGCTGTACCTATTGCTGCAATAGTTGTAGACATAATTTTTCCTCCTTTACTTAAAAGAACTCAGCG
>CANRAK010000074.1 GCA_947628575.1 uncultured Clostridia bacterium
CCTGATCTCTGCTATTTCGTTACTGTTCATTGTTTTTTCCTCACTTTCAATTTAAAATATACCAATAATTTCCTTTAATGTAAAAGGAATGGAAAAATCTAGTGGATTTAAAATTACACCATCTCTTGCTACAAAACTAATAAAAGCAGTAGTATATGGAGATTTACTTCAAAAAATGCTACTTAAAAATAGAGCTTATGAAGTAAAGAGGGGACAAACACAAAAAGTTTATAATAAATGGCTTAAAAAATGCCAGGATATTATAACTCAGGGTAACTTAAAAGACTTTAAAAATGGTATATACCAAATGGTAGATGACTTTGAAAACATACAACTAAATAAGAATATTGTAAAGCCTAAAGTTGGCGTTGTTGGTGAGATACTAATTAAATATCATCCGTATGGTAATAACTATGTTATCGATGTACTAGAAAATGAAGGAGCAGAAGTTATAATGCCAGATTTTATGGGATTTGTAAAATTTATGGCAACACATGCAGTTACCAAAAATGAGCTATTAAAAGATAGTAAATTAGTATCAGATATTTCAAAGCTTGCTATTAAACTACTAGATAAGTTTGAAAAAGATGCTACAAAAGCACTTTCTAAATCTAAAAAAGGGTATATGCTACCATGTAGTATTTGGGACTTAGAAGATAAAGTAAAAGAAATATTATCAATTGGTAATCAAACAGGTGAAGGTTGGTTCTTAACTGCAGAGATGATAGAATATATAGAAAATGGTGTAGCAAATATAGTATGTGTACAACCATTTGCTTGTCTTCCAAATCATGTAGTTGGAAAAGGCGTTATAAAAACAATAAGAAAGAAATTTCCGCAAGCTAATATTTCACCTATAGATTATGACCCGGGTGCTAGCCAGACAAATCAAATTAATAGAATTAAACTATTAATTACAGTTGCAAAAGATAACTTAAAAATAAAAGAAAATGCTTCTAAATTTAAAGTTAGTCATAGAAAAATGAAAGTGAAAAAGTAAAAATTAGAACAGAGTATATAATAAAAAATATGCTCTGTTTTTTTCTTTTCATATTTTTAAATAGTTTGGTATATATTGGTAGTAAATGTTATATGAAAATTAGCCTAAATTATGTAATCAAAATAAATATAAAAAGTAAGAAAATAGTATAAAGTTTACGTTTACATAAAAAATATACATTTTTGAAATAAAAAGTTGCAAAATTCATTGACTTTCGACTAAAATTTTAGTAAAATATTAACGAACAATTTTATTTAAGGGGAGAGAAGAAAATATGAGAAAATCAATAGCAAGTTTATTTTTAATTCTAGTATTAGTATTATCATTTTCTTTTATTTTAAATGTAAGTGTAATTGCAAAAGATAATCTAGTATTAAGTGTTAACAAAAATCAAGTAAAGGCAGGAGAAAACTTAATTGTTTCTATAGATATAGATTCAGACGAGACTTCATTATATGCTTATACAGCTAAGTTGAGCTATGATGAGGACGTTTTTGATGTCATAGAATCAGAAGATTTCGAAGAACAAGAAAACTGGTCAGATATTCTATACAATAAAGAAAACAATAAATTTGCTCTAACAAATAAAGAAGGAGCAACTAGCGATAAACTTTTACAAGTAAAATTAAAAGTAAAAAGTGATGCAAAAGCTGGAAAAACAGCTATTACTGTTAATGAAATAACTGCGTCTAATGGTAAAAAAGACATTAAAATAGATGGTAGTAGTGTAGAAGTACTAGTTCAAAAAGATGGACTAGATAAAGGTGAAAGCATACCAAACAATAATATTGAAACTCCAAGTGAAGAAAATACTGTAATTAAAGCAGAAAAAGAATTCCCTTGGGTTACTATGCTGTTTGTTGTTTTAATGCTTGCTATTGTTGCATTTGTAATATATTATGGAACAAAAAAAGAAGGAGCAAAAAATAATAAGATAGTTGTTACAACTCTAGGTATTATAATTGTAGCTATATTATTATTCTTTGTTATAAAATCTCTAACTAAAAAGAACGTAGATGTAGATAAAAATGGATTAGTAGACTATGATGATCCAAAAGATTTATTAGAATATATATTAGAGATAAAGAAACCACAAGACGGCGATTTATCTGAAAAAGATGTAAATAACGATGGAGAAATAACTATAACTGATGTAGCTCAGGTAGTTAAAGAGGCTAAAAAACAAAATTATGAAGTAAATATAACAGATGGTAATGAAAATAATAATAATAACGTAGCAGAAGAAAATCCATCTGTAAAACCAGAAGATACAAACTACAAAACAGAAGTTGGTAAATCTTCTGCAAGTACTACAACTCCTAAAAAAGGAGAAGATGTTACATTAGATTTAAATATAGATGTAACACCATATACTAATGTAAAATCTGTTATAATTGACGGAAAAGAATATCCTGTAGAAAAACAAGGAGAAAATAGTTATAAAGTAACTATACCTGCTTCAGATAAAGCTGGACTACAAGATGTTGTTGTAACAGGCGTTGTATTAGATAATGGTAAAATAGTTGAAACAAACTACACAGTAACATTTGATGTTTTAAAAGATAAACCTAAAGTAGGCGAATTCTCAATCGATACAGAAAAAGCAATACCTGAGGTATCTGTTAATATTAGTGATAATGACTCTGCTATAAAATCTGGTAAAGTTGTTGTTACAGATGAAGAAGGAAATATTGTATTTGAATCAGATAAACTAGAAGCTGGTCAAAATACTTATGTATTAGACGGACTAGAAAAGGATAAAAAATATAATGTTAAAGTAGAAGTAGAGTATGATTTAGATAGTGATAAATACGGAAAACCAGAAGATAATAGTGGAAAAGATACACTAGTAAATCAAGATTTCGTAATAAATGCAGATTATGGATTTGAAGGAACAGATTATAGTATAACTGAAAGAGTAACAGATAAAGATCCTTTAGTTTTAAGCTTTAAGAATTCATATAACTCATATTATGACGTTGAATATGTAGTAATAAACGGACAAAAATATCAAGTATCTAAAGTTGGAGATATGTATCAAGTAGTACTAGAAAAAGGTGCAAAAGGTGCAAACTCTGTTAATATTGAAGAAGTTGTACTACAAAATGGTACATCATATAATGTAAATAAAAAATTAGATTATGTATATTTAAAAAATGAGCCAACTATTGGAGATATTGAAGCTGAACTTAATGATTCAAAAGTAAAGGTAAAAGTAAATAATAATGATGTAGATGGCGCTATTAAGAATGTAACTGCATATTTAACAGATGAAGAAGGAAATATAATAGATAAAAAAGAACTTTCAGAAGGTCAAACAGAAGTAGAATTTGATGTTAATGAATCTGGAAAATATAAAGTAAAAGTAGAAGTAACATACGATTTAGGTGATGGTACAGATATAACTAAGACTGTTGAGTATGCTGAAGAAATTAAAGAACCAGTAAAAGTTACAATAGTAGACAGCAAAATAGATAATAGATATGCAAAGAAAGGACAAAAACTAGAAGTAACATATACTGTTGAAACTAACACAGATGATACAATAGCTTCATTTGTAATAAATGGTGTAACATTAAACGCTGTAAAAAATGCTGATGGAACATACACAGTAAGCTTTAATGCACCACAAGATGATGGAATTGCACAATTAGATGTAACAAAAGTAGTATTTACAAATGAGGGAGAAGTAGAAACATTTGATGCTTTAGAATATGAAGTATTAAAATCTGAAAAGCCTATAGTAGATGCGTTATCTGTAGTAGATAAAAAAGAAAATGGCAAAGCAACATTAGCATTTACTATTACAGATGAAGAAGAAACATTTGTAAAAGGTAGAATAGTTATTACACATCTTGATGCAAATGGAAATGAAAAAGAAGTAGTAGTAAATAAAGAATTTACATCTATAGGCGAGACTGTTCATGAGTTAGATAATATAGATGATTTTGAAAACTATAAAGTAGAAATATATGTAACTTATGACTTAGATATAGATAAAGTAGATACAGAAAATCAATATGAAGAAAAATTTGCTCAAACAGAATTTGAGTTAATAGGAAATTACGAATTTAACTTTAGCGAGTTAAAAGTTGAGGATGTAAATAGAGATAGAAATGTTGTAGTATTAAAATTTAAGACTACACTTGCAGAAGCTGCATCTGACACATATTATATTCAATCTGTTGTTATAAATGGTGTAACTTATCCTGTAACTTTAGGAGAAAATAGAACATATACAGTAGAAATACCATTTACTGATACTAATAGACAAGAACTAGTTGTTCAAGAAGCAATACTAAATAATTCACAAGGTTTTGCGATTACTGAAAATAATAGTGTAGTAGTATTTAAAGAAGCTCCTACAGCTATAGTTCGTAGTACAGTAACTCGTGAGTTAGTAGATGGTCTAAGAACAATAACTGCATCACTACAAGTAATAGATGAAGAATCTACTATTGAAGATGGTACATTACATGCAATACTATTAGATCCAGAAGGAAAACAAGTTGATACATTAGACTTAGATGTAACATCTGAGGAAATTGTATTTAATTCAGATAATATATATGATGCTGGAACTTATACAATAGAAGTTCGTGCAGATTATAATACTGTTGATGGCGTTGAGCATAAAGCTGAAAAATTAGGCGACGCTAAAGTTGGTGTTGCAATTTATGCAAACATAGATAAAGCAGAAATAAATAAATATTATGTACAAAAAGGTGAAGAATTAGAAATAACATATACAATTAGTACAAACTCAAAAGAAGATGTAACAGGTATAACTGTAAATGGAGATATCTTACCTGCACAAAAGAATGATGATGGAACATATACAGTAGTTGTATTTGCACCAGATAAATATGGTAAACATACTTTTGAAGCTACAAGATTAGTATATGAAAATGAACAAACATCAGCTACAAATACTAAAGAGGTAGATGTATTAAGAACTGTAAAACCATCAATTAGTAATATTGTACTTAATGATGATAATCCAGATGCTCCTGTACTTTCATTTACTATTACAGATGAAGAAGATACATTTGTAAGTGGTAAAGTAATAATAACAGGAAATGGACAAAAACAAGAATTACCAATTGAATCAATAGATAATACTACATTTGTACTTGAAAATATAGAAGAATTTAAAGAATACAATGTAGAAATCGAATTAACATATGATTTTGACTCAAATAAAGATGATAATGAACATCAAGACACTATTACTAAAAATAGTAAATTTGAGGTTATTAGAGAATATGAGTTTACTTTACAAAACTTTAGCTTTGTTAAAGTAGATACACAAAGAAAAGTAATTGTACTTTCATTTGAAAGCACTAATGCTTCAAATTACGATATTAAAAAAGTATTTGTAAATGGCAATGAATATGAGATTAAGTCTAAAAATAATAACACTTATACAGTAGAAATACCATATGAAACTGACACAAGACTTGAATTAACTTTAGATAAGGTAATTCTTGAAAACTTAAAAGAATTTACAAATCTAGAACAAGGTACTATAGTAGTATTTAAAAACAAACCAACAGCAACTATTACTAATACAACAGTATCAGATGATATGAGTAGTATTAAAGCTACATATGATATTATGGATACAGATGATGTATTAAGTGCATTATGTGTAAGATTAGTAGATGCTAAAGGTAATGTTATAGAGACTAAAGACGTAGAAGAACATATCAAAGAAGTTGAATTTAAAGCAGAAGATGGTGTGTTTGAGTCTCAAGAATATAAAGTAGAGATACTAGCAGATTATGATAGAGCAGATGGAGAAAAACATGAAGATGAAGTAATTGCTAGTAAGGAAGCTAGCGTTAAAATACTTGCAACTGTTACAAGCGGAGAAGCGCAAGAATACTATGTAGCTAAAGATAGCGTAATAGTATTAACATACGAGATTGAAGCTAATACAGATAAAGAATTACAATCTGTTGTAATAAATGGTCAAGTAGTAACTCCAAGAAGAGTAGCAAAT
>CANRAK010000075.1 GCA_947628575.1 uncultured Clostridia bacterium
GTTAATATCTTCATTTATATCATTATGCTTTCGTACTTCATTTTTAACTCTGTCTTTGTATATAGATTGCATTTCTGTTATACTTCTCTATTAATTTTATTTATGATATAATCAAATTCCTTTTCATAACTATATTTTGGTTGTTATACTTCTCTATTAATTTTATTTATGATATAATAGGAAGAGGAATGCATAAGGCATCGAAAGAGTTATACTTCTCTATTAATTTTATTTATGATATAATGGTATACATTTACACGTTGAAATGCAAGATGTTATACTTCTCTATTAATTTTATTTATGATATAATTAATGGCTTTATTTGATACATATTCTAGGAGTTATACTTCTCTATTAATTTTATTTATGATATAATAGTTATTAGGGTTATTGTTTGTATCATACGGTTATACTTCTCTATTAATTTTATTTATGATATAATAAGTTGAATATCTAGTTAAACAGTTACAAGGTTATACTTCTCTATTAATTTTATTTATGATATAATGAGATTTACAAAATTACATTGATAGTGTACGTTATACTTCTCTATTAATTTTATTTATGATATAATGAAGATGCATTTACACTTGGATTTATTGTTGTTATACTTCTCTATTAATTTTATTTATGATATAATATATTATCTTGGTAAACACGATATATTTAAGTTATACTTCTCTATTAATTTTATTTATGATATAATAAACCTTAAAAAAGCTTGAAATTTTATACATTTCAAGCTTTTTTCCTTTTATTTTTTTATAAATTAATTTTCAATTTTTATTATTTTACATCTCTTTTTTAAAAAAATGATAATGTTTCATATTCTATTGGTTTTTCATATTTTATTTTTTCACCAAGTAAAATATCTATAGCATCATATTGTTTTTCCGTTACTGTCAATACTCTTATTGAGCCATTATTTGGGATACCTTGTTTTAATCTTTGTTTATGAATATTAACAGAGTCAATTCCATTACATAATCTAACATAAACTGAATACTGAAGCATATAATATCCATCTTTCAATAAAAAATTTCTAAATTGAGTTGCAACTTTCCTTTCATTTTTAGTTCTAACTGGTAAATCAAAAAATACTAATATTCTCATATATTTATGCATACCTATATTCTCTTATACCATTTAGAACTGGTAATTTTAATTGTTCTTCCTTTTTTTCAAAACTTGTTGCTAATGATTTTACTACATTTTCAATAGCAGTTTGTACATTATATGATTTACCATCTATTAAAATAAGTGAATTTATTAAATTATATATTTTCTTTTTGGATAAACTATCTAATTCTTCTTTAACTTCTAATTCTGTTAATATGTATAAATCTACTAAAGGTCTAAAACACTCTATAATATCATCTGCTAAATTAAAAGCATTTAGTTGATTATGATGAAACATCCCAATGGCTGGCTCAAAGCCATACATAACTAAGGTCCTCGCTATCATTCCTCTAACAATTGCATATCCATAATTTAAAGCTGAATTATAAAAATTATTTTCATCTTGTCTAGTAAAATTTATTCCAAATAATGTTTTAAAATAATATGCAGCAGCTCTAGCTTCAACATTTGTACTATCTCCAGATAAAACATAATCCTTCATTTTATCTAATTCTACATATCCATCATCATAACCTAATTCCTTTAAAACTTTTGCTTGATTTTCAATTTTTTGTTTAACAATGCTTTGCCACATTCTTTTTAATACAGGTTTTGGCATATCCAATTGCCTCTTTAAATTTCTTAATTTTCTTGAATAATTATTAATTCCAATTAAAATTCCATTAGGTATATGTTTATCATTACAAATATATAAAATAATATCATGTTCAACTATTTTATTTAGTGTATATGTGCTTATATTTGTTCTTAATGAATCAAGACATATACTATTAACATCCTCCAAAGGAAATGTATATTCTTCTTCTTTTAAAATAACAAGTTGTTCATTTTTTATGCTTATATGAACATCACTTTCTATAAATAAATTTCTAAAAGCCATAATTTATACTTAAATACTGTATCTATTTCTCCATTTAATTATTACTCAACAAGTATATAAGATAACATTTAAGCTTTTCTTCCCCCTTTCATATTTTTAAAATTCATTCTCTTTTCCGGTAATTTTACTTCATGAATATTTCCTAATACATCAACTTCATATTTTTTTAGTTCTCCCAATGTTTTTATACCTATTCCTCTTTTATTATATTTACTATCGTGACTATCTATTTCTATACTTGCACTATGTATATCTGCACTTTTATAATATCCAATAATATCATCTACCAATTTATTTTTATCCTCTTTATTATTTTTAGGATTTAGTTCAATTTGTTTTTTAGCTTTTATATATACTAAATCGTTTGGATATAGTGAAAAAATAAAATCTTTTTCCTTCATTTCATTCCATTCATCCATAGGTTTATTTGCAACACTAGCTTTATTTGGCAATTCTTTATTTAACACATCAGCAGTATAAATTGGAACAAAGTAATATCCTTCTCCTTCTACTTTAAATACATCTATACGAATCATAGAACCATTTTCTGCTAGTGATTTACCATTATTAAGCTCTACAAAAGAAGATATCTTATTTTCAATTTTTACTTTTTTAACAATTTGTCCTGTAGAACCGTCTTTATTTGGTTTATAAAAAGGTTCTTTAAATGCTTCTTTTGCATCTCCATCAAACTCTTTAAGCCTATTTAATAATCCATTATATAAATATAAATCATCTCGTATTTGTTTTTCTGGATATCCTTCTATAGCATTTTTTTCTTTATTTAATTTTAAATTTTCTAGTGGTGTTTTTGTAACTGAATAATATTTATTTTCATATTTTCTTAATCCTCTTACAGTTTCTTTATGCGCAGCTCCTGTCACTTTTCTTCTAGGCATTCTAGAAACAAATATAGGATGAATTTTTAAGATATTTTCATACGTATCGTATTTTATCTTCTTTAATGCTTCATGCATTAGTTCTTCATTTTGCATACATCTAATTTCAAGTTCTTTTCTAAAACCTGGATATGGTTCGGGAAAATATTTTTCTTCATTTTCTGCAAATACATTTACATCTATTATTTCACCTGTTTCTCTGTCTATAAATCCATCTTTGCATCTTCTATAATCAACTTCTTTTGATTGATAAAATTTAGTTATATCTTGTAATAACTTAGGTGAAACTGTAGCAATTATGGCTGCATCAACTGCATGATGTTCATCTCCATCTGATCTTATTTTTTCTATACCTAATCTTTTTCTTATATGAGATGTTATAGTACCACTTACTACCTCTACCTTTCTTTTAAAATTATCATTTTCAGCAAATTTCATGTTATTTCTTATTAAATTATGAACAACTCTGCTTAAATATTGTGTATCATTTAAATTTCTTTGTTTAAATCCTTTTATATCTTCTCTTGAAATTGATTCAATGGTTAATTTTTTATATTTTTTCAAATTACTTCTTTTATATATGTTTTCTATTCTTAATAGATAAGAATTTACATCCTTATTGTCTTCTCTTAAATACTCAAGTGGTACTCTATTTCTTTTCATTCTATTTTCTGAAGCAAGTACTAAAACTTTGTTATTGAAAGAGTCATCAAATGATAAACTATAAGGGACAATATGGTCAATATCAACAAGTTCAGTAAATAATTCATCTGGTGTTATTTTCTTTCCAGAATATATACAAATTTCTCCTTGTTCTTTCCACAATTTATATTTAATAATATCTTGACCAGTAACATTCATTTTACCTAATTCTTCAATTTCTTTTTTAACTTTTTCATTAGTATTTCTTTTATTTTCATTTTCTTTCTCTATTCTACTTCTTTCAGAAAAAGTTTTAGCTAAATCTCTTGCTAACTCGATATTTACAGCATCAGGCTCACCGTATTTTCCAACTATTGCATTAAGTACTTTAATAGTCTGAGAAACAGCTCTTTTTACAACTGGATTAGGGATTTCTTCTTCTAAATTACTTAATGACAATCTAGTTCTTCTCTTTTTGTTTATTTCTTGTTCTTTACCATAAGCATTTTCAACAGCTTTATCATAAGTCATTCCTTCTTCTAAATATGGTATTAGTTTTTTCATTGCTTTTATAGATAAATTACCAGTTTTTGAAAAACTTAATGGCATTAATGCATTAATAACATCATCTGTAAGCTCTGTTGTATTATCTCTTAAAAAAGATATTCTCTTATCATCATTTTTATATGCAGATAAAGCATATCCAATTTTATCTAATGTATCTGTATTAAACTTTTCTATTAATCCTTTCTCAATTTTATCTAAAACTTTTCTAATTTTATGATAGCTTTGAAATTCTTTTAGTTTTGTTGCAGTTTCAGATAAATCATAAACTTCTTTTTTATCCTTTGCTTTAGAATAATCATATCTTACCATATTGAAACTTATATCATAATCTAAATTAAGTTCTTTTCTTATTTTTGTAAAAGATATTGTGTCACTCTTTTTTGCAATATTTATAATAATATCTCTTTGTTCTTTATTTAGAGGTACAGACACATTTTTTCTTTTTCCATCGACTTCCTCAATATATTCTAATTTTATATGATTTATATCTTGTAGTAATTTAAAATATTCAAAAGTATAACTAGCTTTCATGGCTCTTGGTTCATTTTTTTCAAATGTACATTTACCAAGCATTTTCTCAATTTGATTTCCACCATAAGGACTATTTCCTCCTGGCCCCTCATCAAAAACTCTTTGTGATTCAAATATTTCTAAATATTTATCTATAAATTCATCAGTTATTTTAGGATTTAATTCTTTTTGTTTTTCTAAAATAAGTTTTATTTCTTTTACTAAATCTTCTCTTTTTACAGTAGATTTATAATCATTGGTAGTATTTCTAATTTTCAAAATGTTTAATCCATTTACATTTTCTGAAAATCTTGAATCATTTAAGTACATTTCTGCTACAGTTCTGTAATTATTTTCTTTCATTACCTTTTCATTTTCAATTGTTGCTGTAAGTAATTTACCAATATCCTTATTTTCAACTTCTTCAGATTTACTATTAGATTTATATCCTCTTCTTTTAACCAAACTAATAAGTACTCTTGCAAGTTCTTTGGAAGTTAAAATTGTATCTAAACCTTCTACACGAAGTTCATATACATTTTTTTCTACTCTATAATTTTTTTCATTGTACATTTTACGTACTTCAGCTTTAGTTATAATATCATAATTTTCTAGTAAACTTAAAACTCTATCTCTCCTATGCCTTCTTCTTCTTATTCGTCTTCTTGTTCCTCTAGCTTCTCTTCTTTTTAAAGCTAATGAAGAACCATCTTTGGGATTTTCTGCTTTATCAAAAATTCTTGAGGATAGCTCAAGTATTTTAACTGGCTGTCCATTTTCATCAGTTTCTAGTGTAGCCCAACCAACTGAACCTACACCTAAATCAAGTCCTATTTTGTAACCCATAAATTGCCTCCTTTAATATGATAATATTTTATTACATATATATATAATTTGCAATTGTTTTATGTAAACTTTTTAAAAATATATAAAAAATGGACCAGTAAAACTGGTCCTAGATGACTACCGTGTAGTCAGAGCTTTTCGACGTAAATTAGTCTTATTATACTAACCTACTAATCTTATTTATGATATAACCTGTACTCTCTATTAAGTACATTTATATGTTATCATATTTATTTATTATAGTCAATATAAAATATGTTAAATTTAAAAATTGCCTTACGCATAGGTTAAAAATCATTTATATAAATAATATTACATTATCATTGTTTTCTACCAATTACATTTATGATATAATTAAAGTACTTAAATATGAAAAATATATATTTTTTGTTAAGGAGGGATTAAA
>CANRAK010000076.1 GCA_947628575.1 uncultured Clostridia bacterium
TCTTTAGCTTCAAGTTCCATTAGCCAATCTTGTCCTTTAGAAGAAGCCTGTCTATATTCATCTACTTGTGTACTAAAGCCATCTTTAATTATCCCACCATCTTTAATAGTTACTCCTGCATCTTCAATTATTGCCTTATCTATTAGTGTATATACATCTTCTAATGTATCTAAAGAATTTAATAACTCTCTAAAGTAATTATCTTCTGTTTTTTCTACTATACTTTCTAGTAATTTTCTAAGTTGTGGTAATTTTTTTAACGAATTTTTTAGTGATGTTAATTCTCTAGCATTTACACTACCACCAACAACTTTAGAGATTAGTCTTTCCACATCATAAACAGATTTTAGAGTTTCTTTTAACTCATCTCTAAACATGTTATTTTCAACTAATACTCCTACAGCATTTTGTCTTTTAATAATTTCATCTTTATTTAGTAATGGTGACTCTAGCCAATGTCTTAATGCCCTACCACCCATAGCTGTAACAGTTTCGTCTAACACCCATAGAAGACTACCTTTTTTTGTCTTTTCTCTATTTGCTTCAAGTATCTCTAAATTTTTTCTTGTAGTTGTATCAAGTTGCATATATTTTTCAATTTCATATTTTACTATATTATTTATTTGCTCTATTGAAGTTTTTTGTGTTTCTTCAATATAATTTAAAAGCAATGTAGCAACTTGTTTTTCAATACTACTAAGCTCTACTTTATGCTTATCTATTATCTTATCTAAAAATTCATTTTTTTCTAGGTTATTATACGTGCTAGTATATATATTAAATACTTTATTAAATTCATTAAAGAAAATTGAGTTTTCTTTAGATTTATCTGATAACACTATTTCAGATGGTGCTATTCTAGATATTTCGTTTAGTATTTTTGTATTTACATCTAAGCCACCAATACTAGATATATAAAACTCACCTGTAGATATATCACAAAAAGCTATAGATGCTTGCTTCTTCTCAATAAATAAAGAAGCTATATAATTATTACGTTTTTCATCTAACATAGTAAAATCTGTTATAGTTCCAGGTGTAACAATTTTTACTACATCTCTTTTTACTATTCCTTTTGCAAATTTAGGGTCTTCTAACTGTTCACATATTGCTACCTTATATCCTTTTTCAACTAATCTAGGTATATATGTATTAACTGCATGATGTGGTATACCACACATAGGTGCTCTCTCCTCTAATCCGCAGTCTTTTCCTGTTAGAGTAAGCTCTAGTTCTTTACTTGCTGTTATGGCATCGTCAAAAAACATTTCATAAAAATCACCAAGTCTATAAAATAATATACAGTCATTATACTTCTGTTTTGTGTCTAAATAATTTTGCATCATTGGTGTCACAGTTGCCATTTTTAATCCCCCTTAAACAGTGTTTATTATATCAAAAAAAGTAGAAAAAAGCAACATAATATCTTTGTACAAATAACACTAAAATTGTTGACATCTAGACTATAATTATATAGAATTGTTATCTAAAATTATTTTTTATCGTTATAACAGATATACGGGCATGAAAGGAGGAGTTATGAACATTGAATACATAGTTAATAAATACACAAATTTAGTATATAAAATATGTTTGGATATGTTATCCTCTTCCCTTGATGCACAAGATATGACACAAGAAGTTTTTATTGGATTTTACTTACATATAAATGATTATATAAATTTACCAGAAAATGATATTAAAAATATAATCTGTAAAATTGCTTTAAATAAATGCAGAGATTATTTGAAAAGTAAGTCATATAAGTTAAAGCTATTAACTAATGATGATGATACTGAACTTGCAAATTACGAAGAAGATAATGATATTTTAGAAGAAATAATTAAAAACGATTCGAAAAATTATATAAATAAAATAATTAACGAACTAAAAGAGCCGTATAAATCTATAATATATAACTACTATATCGTAGGGCTTTCTTTAGACGAACTATGTGCTAAGCTAAATACTTCTAAACCCACATTAAAAGTACAGCTATATCGTGCTAAGCAAATATTAAAAGAAAAGTTAAATAATGGAGGTGGTTTTGTATAATGAAAGATAAATTAGAATTAATAGAAGATATTTTAAATAATGACGAAGCATTAAACGCATATATTAGTGAAATTGAAAAAGAAAATATAAAAACACCTAAAGATTTAAAAGATAACGTACTCAATTATATTTCAAATAGCAGTATACAAAAGAAAAAAGTAAAATTATTAGATATATTAAAAATAGCTGCTTGTACTATTCTTTCTATATTTTTATGGGAAATGTTACCTATGGATAACAGTAATAATTTAATGATATCTGAAGATGTTCCACAAGAAAATATAGAATCAGTAGATACAACAAACTTTTTTAAAGAATTAAGTAATTTTATGTTTAAACCTATAAATTTTGAAAGGAGAGAAAAATAATGAAAAAAAATCTATTTTTTACACTATGCTTTAGTTTCTGTCCAGGTGCTGGACAAATGTATCAAGGTTATATGAAACGTGGCGTTTCTATACTTACATTATTTGCTGTTTGCTTTGGAATATTTGTAACAATTGATATACCACTTTTTGCTATACCACTTCCTGTAATATTTATTTATAGTTTTTTTGATACTTTTAACATTAGAAGTTTACTTGGAACCGATGAAAAACTTAAAGATAAATATATATGGGAAGAAAATAGTGTATTTAATTTTAAATTTGGTACATCTAATTCTACCTTTAAAAAGCTACTTGGAATTATACTAGTGTTTATTGGAGGATATATACTATTATATAATGGAATACCACCTATTCTTAGACTATTTGGCTTTACTAAGGTTTCACAATATATTAATATTATTGGCTCTTGCCTAACACCAATAATAATTTCTATTATATCTATATATTTTGGTGCGAAACTTATAATTAGAAAATAGGAGGTAATTATGGAAAATAATAATAAAGTATTAATAGGAAGAACTACTTTTGGTATTGCTCTTATATTATTTGGTATAACACTAGTTATTCAAACTTTTTGTTCCGTTGATATATTAAGATATATTCTTGCACTTTGGCCACTAATAATTATCTCTATAGGTGTAGAACTAATATATTATTCTAATAAAAAAGATATAACAACAAAATATGATTTTCTTGGAACAATACTTACTGGTATCATAGTAGTTTCAGGTATTGGATTTAGTATTTTAAATTATGGTATAAATAAAATCTTTTATTCAAATGATATTCAAGAGTATTTGAATAATGATAGAGTAAATAATTATTTTATGACTTTTGATTCAAAAACAGAAATAATTAATTTAAATGATTTCCCTATAGGCTGTAAAATTGTTGAAAGTGGAAACACAGGAGACAGTGTTAAAATTAGTATATTATATAAAGTAAAAGATCTAAAAAATATAAATATTATTGAGTTGCTAAACAAAGAAACATTATATATTAACAATTATTTATATTCATATGATGGCGAGAATGGATATAAAGTACTAGAGTTTCCACCTTTACCAGAATATTTTAAAGATATAGAACTAATGGTAATTACAGACTCAAAAGATAATGTTAAACTTACTGGTGAATTTACAGAAAGATAAAATGAGGGCAGATGTCCTCATTTTATATTATCATTTTAGAAATTATACTAGCAACTATAACAGCTGTTAAATCTCCTATTAACCCACAAATTATTACTATTTTCATATCTTTAATTTTTACTTTGCTAGATATTATAGATATAACATATAATGTAGTTTCAGTTGAGGCCATTAGTATAGATGCTACCATACCATAAAAACTATCAGGTCCCATATTTTTAAAAATGTCTACAACTATTGAAGTTGAAGCACCACCAGATAATGGTTTCATAAGTATAAGTGGTAATAATTCTCCGTCAATACCAAATACATTTACTGTTTTTAGTATCTTTGTACTGTTCAATAATCCAGATATTATAGTTATAGCAAATATATATGGAAATATATTATATACAGTCTTTAACCCTTCTTTAGCTCCTTCAATAAAAAGATTATATATATTCTTCTTTTCAATTATCCCAATAATTAATACTAGTAATATAAATATAGGGATTATATAATTAGTCATAAAATCTCCATAAAAGATTTAGGGATATTAATGCTACTGTTAGTGATATAATAGATACTAGTATAACTGGTAAAATTATACAGCTAGGATTTTGAGAATTATATAATGCTCTTAGTGAAATCATACTTGTTGGTACTATCTGTAACGATGAAGTATTTAAAATTATAAAGGTGGCCATAGACTTATTTAATTTGCTATTACTCTTGTTTTTCTTTTGCAATTCCTCTATTCCTTTTAAGCTATTTATTGTAGCTGCATTTCCAACACCCATTATATTAGATGCTAAATTTAAACTAATATACTCTTTTGCTTTTGAGCTTACCTCCTCTTTTTTAAATAAAAAAGAAACTAGATTATATAGTTTTCTAGATATTTTACTTAGCAAATCAGTATTAGATAAAATATTAAATATACCACTCCAAAAAATTAGCATAGCTGCAATAACCATTATATTTTCAATAGCACTTTTAGAACTTAGTGTTATTGATTCTAATACTATACTCGGATTTAAAAATATACAAGAATATACTACACATAATATAAATAGAGCCGACCAAATTATAGACATAATCCACCTCATTTAATTATATGAATTGTTGGATTTTTTATTCAATTATGATAGAATTAAAAATAGGTGATATCATGAAAAAGAACTTGTTTTTTGATGTTGGTAGCACACTACATTATCCAGTAACAGAAAATTGGTTTATAACACCTAATTTCTTTAAAATAACTGGGTATATAGATAAGAAAAAAGTTATTACATCAATTGAAAATAATAAATATCTTTTAGATGAACGTAATGTATACACTGAGGAAGAAGAATATAATATGTTTTTAGCTTTTTACACTAAGGTATTAAAAGATATAAACTACACTAATTTATCCTCAAATATAGTAAGTAAGCTTGCTTTTGACTGTGTATATAATGATAAAAAAGTTAAGTTTTATAAAGAAGTTAAAGTAGAGCTAAAAAAATTATCTAAAAAATACGATATGTATATTATTTCTGATGCTTGGCCTTCTACATATAGGGTTTTAAAAAATTATGGTATATACAATTTATTTAAAAAAGTGTATATTTCTTCTGAGCTTGGATGTGTAAAAAGTGATAAAACATTATTTGAAATAGCACTTGAAGATGTATCAAATAACGATGAAAATTTCTTTATAGATGATAGATTTGATTTATTACAAATATCTGAGAATTTTGGATTTATACCAATTATTATTGATAGAGATAACAATAAAACAACAAATTATATAGAGATATCTAATTTAAAAGACTTGCATAAGATACTAAATTTATATGAAAAAACTGTATAATATAAAAAACGTTCTAAATAAAATAGAACGTTTTATTTTTATGGTACACCCGACAGGATTTGAACCTGCAACCCCCAAGTTCGTAGCTTGGTACTCTATCCAGTTGAGCTACGGGTGCTAACATCTAATATTATACACTAATTTTATGTGTTTTTCAACTATTATTTATTTCTAATACCTTGAAAAAAGTCTTTTAATATTTTAGAGCATTTTTCATCTTCCATAAACTCATATATATTTTCTTCATTACAAGCTACCTTTTTATCTTCTGCTGCATAATATACTTTTTTTATTCTTGACTGCTTTATCGCACCTTTACACATTGAACATGGCTCAAGTGTTACATACATCTCACAGTCATCTAAGCGCCAATTTTTAAG
>CANRAK010000077.1 GCA_947628575.1 uncultured Clostridia bacterium
ATATCTTTTTTTGTCATATAATATTTCTCCATTCTTTAATTTTATCATAGGGGGTGACATTTCTGAAAAAAATTTTTATTCTCTATGGGGTGACATTATCACATATTAATCACATTAGTGGTATATACGTATTTACAAATCTTGAAAAATATTATATAATATATGTTATAGTTTTAAAGGGGGAATAATAATAATGTTATCAAAACCAAACGTAAAAGAAATTATGCCTAAAGTTGGAAATAGATATCAATCTGTTTTAGCAATAGCAAAAAGAGCTAGACAAATAGAAGCTGATAGAGTTAAAAAAAGAATTGAATATAAGGAAAAAGAAAAAGAAGCTAGAGAAGAATATCATGAAGATATAACAGATGCAGTAGAAATTGCATCTAAAGAAATTGCTGATGGAAAGGTGTACATAAAAATAGATGGAGAATATAGTATTACACCAGAATCAGAAATGGAAAGAGAATTAAAAGAAATACAGGAAGAAGTTGAAAATGTAAAAAAAGAAATCAAGGGGTAAATTTTATGAATATACATATTATAACTATGACAGGAGATATAGCTAGTGGTAAAGGTACAGTTGCATCTCTATTAAAACAAGAGTTGGGATATGAAATTTATAAAAATGGTGAATATGTAAGAAAACTTGCAAAAGAAATGAATATGTCAATTGTAGAATTTCAGAAAGTATTAAATGCTAATGAAGAAATTGACAGAAAAATAGAAAAGAGTGCATCTATATATGCAGCTGAGCATGATAATTTAATTATAGATGCTAGACTTGGTTTTTATGCAGTTCCTCATTCATTTAAGGTATATTTGAGAGTAGATCTAGAAGAATCTGCTAAAAGAGCATATAATGATTCGTTAAGAAAAGATACGGAAAAATACGAATCAATAGAAGCTGCTATGAACGATATAAAATATAGGTTTGAACAAGAAAATATGAGATATTTAAAGACATATGGTGTAAAGCGAGATGATATGTCAAATTATGATTTGGTTATAGATACTACAAATAAAACACCTGAGGAAGTAGCTAAAATTATCTTAGATGAATATAAAAAATGGTTAAAAGATAAAGAATAAAATATAAGATTTATATAAGCAGATATAACAATGTTATACCTGCTTTTTTCGTTATATTTTCGTGCTTTTTCTATACTAAATTTATATTTCCTTTTCTTGACTATAAAATATAACTACTATATAATATTAATGAGGTGCGATATGATAGCAAAAATATTAATAAATACATCTGTAAATAGCCTAAATAAAGTATATGATTACTTAGTACCCAAGTCTTTAGAAAATGATGCTGAAATAGGCAAAAGAGTACAAGTAAGCTTTGGAAGAGGTAAAAACTTAGAAGAAGGAATAATAGTAAAACTAGAAGAAGATATAGAAAATCCAAAATATAAATTAAAAGAAATAACTGCTATATTAGATGATGTATCATATATAAATCCAAATAGATTAAAATTAGCAAAGTATATAGCATACATATATTTTTGTAACGTATATGATGCCTTAAAACTAATGTTGCCACCTGGTACAAAATCTAAAAATAGTAGTAAGAGTTTAGATACTAAAAAAGATAGTGTTGTATCACTTGCAAAAAGTAGTGATGAAATAATGCAAGATATAGAAACAAATGTAATTAAGAGTGCAAAGCAAATACAGTTATTATCTTTTTTAATGTATAATGATTATGTTTTAATAAATGATATAATTGAAGGCTTATCTATTTCTAGAAGTGTAATAAATACAGCACAAAAAAATGGATATATAAAAATAGATAAAGTAGAAAAAGAAGTAGATTTTTTAAAAGACTTAGAAGTAGAAAAGTCTTATCCACTTGAGCCTACTGATGAGCAAAAAGTAGTAATAGATGGAATAAGCAAGCATATTTATGATGAAGAATATAAGCAATGCTTAATTCATGGAGTAACAGGTAGTGGAAAAACAGAAGTATATTTACAGTTAATAGATAGAGTATTAACTCAAGGTAGAAAAGCAATTGTTTTAGTTCCTGAAATATCACTTACTTACCAGACTGTAGAGCGTTTTGTAGCTAGATTTGGAAATGATGTTGCTATATTACATAGTAAGATGACAATATCTAAAAGAAAAGAAGAATATAAAAGAATAAAATCGGGAAAAGTAAATATAGTAATTGGTGCACGTTCAGCTATATTTGCACCAATAGATAATGTTGGGCTAATTATTATAGATGAAGAGCATGATACAAGTTACTATTCACAGACAAAGCCTAAATATTCAACTAAAGATATTGCAGCATATATTTGTAAAGAGGCTAATGCTGTATTAGTATTAGGAAGTGCTACTCCAGAAATTAGTACATATAATAAAGTAATTAATGGAACAGTTGAGCTTTATGAGATGAAAAATAGAGCTGCAAATGCAAAGCTCCCTGAAATAGAAATAGTAGACTTAAAGATGGATAAAGTAATGGGTAATACATCTAATATATCTATTAGACTAAAAGAAGCAATACTAGATAATATAAAAAATAAAGAGCAAACAATGCTATTTTTAAATAAAAGGGGATATAACTCATATCTTACATGTAAGCAATGTGGCTATGTATTTAATTGTCCTAACTGTGATGTCGCAATGACATACCATAAGACTAATAATTTACTTTTGTGTCATTATTGTTCACATGTAGAAAAAAATGTACATATTTGCCCAAAATGTGGCTCTGAGGAGATATCTAGTTATAACTTAGGTACAGAAAAGTTAGAAGAAGAATTAAGAGAATTATATCCACAAATATCTATACTTAGAATGGATGCAGATACAACTGTAGCAAGAGATTCACAGCAAAAAATACTAGATGAATTTAAAAATGGAAATGCAGATGTACTAATAGGTACTCAGATGATAAGTAAAGGACACGATATGCCAAATGTAACTCTAGTTGGAATTATTGGTACTGATGCACTTTTAGCTATGAATGATTTTTCATCTTCTGAAAGAGCATTTTCAAATATATATCAAGTATCTGGTAGAGCTGGAAGAAGTACAAAGCCTGGAAAAGTCTTAATACAGACAAGTGATACTGAAAATTACATTATAGAGGCAGTAAAAAACAATAGCTACAAAGATTTTTTTGAAAAAGAAATTGAGTATAGAAAAACATTTGGATATCCACCATTTATAGATATATTATTATTTGAGATAAGTGGTGCTAATTTGCAAGATGTAAAATTAGATGCTGAAAAATTATATAATATATTAAATTATGGTAATAAAAATGAATATAGAGTATTTTCGCCTAAATCCCCATATATACAAAAACTAAATAATAGATTTAGAATTAATGTTATGGTAAAGGCAAGGCTTAATACAAAAATATATAGTGATGTATATAGTAAGATAAAAGAATATAATACAAAAAAGAAAAAGAATACAAATCTTTCTATCACTAGAAACCCAATATTTATATAGTTAAACTTGAAAAAAGTTTTATTATATAATATTATTAATATGTTAATGCGAAAGGTTGATGAAAATATGAATATAACATTTTATGGAGCCGCACAAGGCGTTACAGGCTCATGTCATATGGTAGAAGTAAATAACCATAAATTTTTAATAGATTGTGGGCTATTTCAAGGTAGTTTGACAGACCAAATGCTAAACTATGAAGATTTTCCATTTAATATAGACGAAGTAGAATTTGTTATTCTAACACATGCACATATAGATCATAGTGGAAGAATACCAAAACTATATAAAGCAGGGTATAAAAATCCTATATATTGTACTAATGCTACAAGAGAGCTTTGTAAGATAATGCTACCAGATAGTGGTCATATACAAGAAAAAGAAATTGAGTGGGTAAATAGAAAAAGAATGCGTGCTGGTAAACAACCAAACGACCCTATATATACTCAACAAGATGGAATTGATTGTATAGAAATATTAAAAGGAATAGATTATGATACAAAAATAAAGATAAGTGATGATATATCATTTATACTAAAAGATGCAGGTCATATGCTAGGCTCTTCAATAGTGGAATTGTACATAAAAGAAGATGGAAAAGAAAAGAAGTTAGTATTTACAGGTGACTTAGGAAATACTAACTTACCAATAATAAATGACCCTGTATTTATAGATTCTGCAGATATATTAGTTACAGAGTCTACTTATGGTGATAGATTACATAGCAGTATTAGTGATCAATCAGCTAAGTTTATAAATATAATAATTGAAACAATAAATAGAGGTGGTAACGTTATAATTCCATCCTTTGCTGTTGGTAGAACACAAGAAATACTATATGAATTAAATAAATATTTAGCAGATGAAACTATTAAAGAGCAATTAAGTAAAGTGCCTGTATATGTAGATAGCCCACTTGCTGTAAATGCAACTAAAATATTTGAAACACAACACAAATATTATGACAGTGAAGCACTAGCTTACTTATTAAAAGGTGATGACCCATTAGTTTTTGATAATCTACATTTTGTAGAAACTTCAGAAGATTCACAAGCACTTAATACAGATATGACACCTAAAATAATTATCTCTGCAAGTGGTATGTGCGAAGTTGGTAGAATTAAGCACCATTTAAAGCACAACCTATATAGACCAGAATGCACAGTACTTTTTGTAGGATATCAAGCAGAAGGAACTCTAGGTAAGAAAATACTTAGTGGAGAAAAACTTGTAAAAATATTTGGAGAAGAAATTGCTGTAAAAGCAGATATAAAATATTTAGATGCTTTCTCAGGTCATGCAGATAGAGATGGTCTACTTGGCTGGATAGGTGCAATGAAGAAAAAGCCAGAGCAAATATTTATAGTACATGGTGAAAAAGATGCACAAAGAGTATTAAAAGAATATATTGAGCAAGGATTTAAAATACCATGTATAATACCTGCATATCAAGAGCAATATGATGAAACAGGTAAACTATTATCTGATGGTAAGAATTCATATAAAGCTACTAGATTTAACATATTAGAACTTATGGCATCATTAAAAGAAGAAGTAGATAGTATGACAAATAACGTAAAGAGAAACTTAAAAAGTGATGTTAAAGCTGACTACTTACAAGCTGTGGTAGGTAAACTAAAAGAAGTACAAGATGCTATAGATGCAGTAAATAACGAATAAAACTAAAATTAATAACTAACACATTAAATGTAATATGTGTTAGTTATTTTTATATATTTACTTAATATAATGTTATAGAGGGATATAATGAAAAAAGTAAATATAATAAATTTTAATTTTGATTTTAAAGTTAAAGTAGTACTTGCAATATGTACGGTAATATCTGTTATAATAATATCATTTTCCTTTTATATAATCTGTATAAATCATGGAGATAGTAGCATACTCCTTGAAAAAATATTATCAGATATTAATGAGTTTTCAAGTATAACTAAGTATGAAGGAAGATATACTGTAACAGTAAATAGTAATAAGAATAGCAATACATATACTGTATGTGAGGATGTAGATATAGAAAATGGAGAATATAATTATTGCATAAATGACATATTACATATAAATATATCTAAAAATGGCATAAATATATCTAAAGATGATATGACATATCAATATTTTACAGAATTTTCACAAGAAGAATACAAGAATTTTATATCATTTTCAAGTATTATAGATATAATTAACAAACTTAATAATTCTTCAATAAAAGGTAACATAAAAAAGATAGAAGAAAATGAAAATGTAACTTATATAATAAGCACAAAAAAGGATTATATATCACAA
>CANRAK010000078.1 GCA_947628575.1 uncultured Clostridia bacterium
TACTTTTTCTAAAGCTTTTACATAGTAGTCATATTTAGTACCATTATCTGTTGCACTATATTCAACTGTTCCATTTACTCCATTTAAAGTTTTATTTCCTATTGTTGGTGCATTCGGAGCATCTACATCCTTAAAATCTTTATCTTCATATTTTAACTCACTATCTAAATCTGCAAGATAGAATATTAAGTTTGCAAGTATTTTTTGTTCATCTGGTGTAGCATCACAGTTTGAATGTCCTGTTTGTATCATTGCACAGTTATTATTTACTGTTAAATAAAAGTTCTCATTTCCTTTTAAAATATCATTATTAAATTTCATTAAAATATCGCCATTAGCAATTTGCCCCAAATTATGTGCTGTTGGTATATTAAGTATTGTTCCTGCTCCACCTATATTCCAAGGATATTTTGTAAATACACTATCTTTAACTATTCTTACTTTAGTATCTTGGTTACTATTCCATGTAGTCTTTAAAGTAATATTAACATATTTTGCTAAAGTAGCTAAATTTGGGTGATTTGCTCGATCACCTGTTATTGCTGCAAGTGTATCATGGCCAAAGATTGCACCTTTTTTTGCTTTTATAAATTGTTCTACCACATTAAGTGATGCTGTATTTAAATCTTTTCCATCATTTGCATCCCATGTTCCAAACAATATAACATCTTGATTATAGTCACCATTGCTATTTTTATTTAAATATTTTGTAGGATTTGAATTAAACACATCAAATGTCACAGGAGTTACTTCAATAAGTCCTCTACCATAACCTTGAGAATCTGCAGAGTTTGCTTCTTCCATCCATTTTTTTAACGATCCACTTTTAGCAACTGTTACATTTTCACCATCATATGTTCTAAAAGTTATATTATCTCCTGACCCCGGATGTACATTTAGAACTCTAACTGGCTTTGACGCAGCATTATATATTTCAGAATAATTTTCACTATTCCTTTTTCTTTCTATACTATAGTTATATACATCTACAGTATCACTATTTTCCCATGTTAATGTTGCAGTATCACCACTTGTTTCAACATTAAGTGTTAGCGTTGTTGCTGCAAAAAGTATGCCTGTAATACTTAAAAGTATACATACGAAAATAGCTGTCATAATTTTTTTATTTTTTTTCATTACATACACCCCATTTATTATATTTTATAACAAATATCTTGATTTTTCTTTCAAATTAACAGTATTTGACTTTTTCTAATTTGATATATTTCATATAGTATAAATAAGTATTACATTATCATTACAATTAAAAGCAGCATCTTTTTTAGATACTGCCTTACCTTTTACAATATTTATTATTTTATACTATCTTTCCTCCACCTACAACAACATCTCCATCATAAAAGACTGCAGATTGTCCAGGAGTTATAGCTCTTTGTGGTTCATCAAAAACAACTCTTATCTTATCTTCTTCTAGTATTATATTAGCTTTATATTCCTTAGCTGAATATCTAGTCTTTACATATAGACTTGTCCATTTACTAAGATCTATATCTACTAATATATTAAAGTCTTTTATTAAAAACTCTTTTATATATAATTCTTTTTCTACACCAACAATTACTTGATTTTTCTTTTTATTTAATTTAAGTACATATAATGGTTTTGGACTAGATATTCCAAGTCCTCTACGTTGTCCTATTGTGTAGTTATATAGTCCTGTGTGTTTACCTAATACTTCTTCTTTAGAATTAACTATATTTCCTTTTTGTGGCTTTATATTAGAATTTTCTTCTAAAAACCTTTTATAATTACCATCTGGTATGAAACATATATCTTCACTATCAGGTTTATTAGCTACAAGTAAATTATTTTTTCTTGCTATTTCTCTTATTTCATCTTTATTTTTAAAATCTCCTAATGGAAATAATACATGGTCTAGCATATAATCTGGTATATTGTATAATACATAGCTTTGGTCCTTTTTACCAGCATTAGACTTTGCTAGTACATTCTTTCCATATTTTTCACTATATAAAATTTTTGCATAATGACCTGTTGCAATATAATCGCAACCTAACTCTTGTGCTTTTTTAAACATAGCTCCAAATTTTAGGTATTTATTGCACTCTATACAAGGATTTGGTGTTCTACAATTTTTGTAATTATCTATAAAATCCTGCACTACATATTTATTAAAATCATCTTTAAAATTTAGTGTATAATGTGGTATTTTCAAATAATCACAAACTCGTTTTGCATCAGATGTAGAATTTAGGCTACAACAGCTACCTTCAATTTCGCCTTCCCATAATTTCATTGTAACCCCTATTACCTCATATCCTTGTTCTTTAAGTAGAATAGCAGCTACACTACTATCTACTCCTCCACTCATACCTAATAATACCTTTTTATTCATATTAGTGTCCACACGCCTCACATTCTTTTTTCTCTTTTAACTTACATTTTTTTATAATTTCTTCTTCTGTCATTTTTCCTTCTTTTCTATAATAATCTGCTATAGCCTCATGGATTGCTTCTTCAGCTAATACAGAACAATGTATTTTTACTGGTGGAAGTCCACCAAGCTCATTAACAACATCAGTATTTTTAAGCTCTAATGCTTCTTCTATTGTCTTTCCTTTTATCATTTCAGTTGAAATACTACTTGTAGCTATTGCTGCTCCACATCCAAATGTCTTAAATTTTACATCTACTATAATATTATTTTCAACTTTTATATACATTTTCATTATATCTCCACATACAGGGTTTCCTACTTCTCCAACACCTGATGCATCTTCAATTTTACCTACATTTCTAGGATTAGTATAATGATGAATAACTTTTTGTGTATATTCCATTAATTATTACCTCCATTCTCTATAAATTCTTCCCATAATGGTGACATGTTTCTAAGCCTTTCCACTATTTCCACTAAGCTGTCCACTACATAGTCTATTTCTTCTTTAGTATTATATTTACCAATTGAAACTCTTAGTGAACCATGTGCTATTTCATGTGGTAGTCCTATTGCAAGTAGTACATGTGATGGGTCAAGTGAGCCAGATGTACATGCACTTCCACTTGAAGCACAAATTCCTTTTAAGTCTAAGTTTAATAACAGACTTTCACCTTCTATAAATCTAAAAGAAATATTACTATTTCCAGGTAGTCTTTTATTTCTATCTCCATTTACTTTAATATATGGTATTCTTTTTTCAACTTGTTCTACATAGTAATCTCTTAGTTTCTTTATCTTTTCATTATGCTCATCTAAATCTTTATATGCAAGCTCTATTGCTTTACCAAGTCCTACTATTCCTGCAACATTTTCAGTACCTGCTCTTTTATTTCTTTCTTGATGACCACCATCAATAAATTTAACAAAAGGTACATTTTTTCTAACATATAATGCTCCAATACCTTTAGGTCCATAAAATTTATGTGCAGATAAAGATAGAGAATCTATATTTAATTTTTCTACATCTATTTTTATATTACCAACTGCTTGAACAGCATCAGTATGAAAATATATGCCTTTTTCTTTAGCTATTTCTCCAATTTCTTTAATAGGTTGGATAGTACCAATCTCATTATTTGCAAACATTACTGAAATTAGTATAGTAGTAGGTCGTATGCTATCTTTTAATTCTTCAAGATTTAATATACCATTTTCATCTACACTAATATAGCTTACTTCAAATCCATCCTTTTCTAATTTTTTGCATGTTTCAAGTACAGCTGGATGTTCAATTTTAGAGGTTATAATATGGTTTCCTTTGTTTTTATTTGCATAAGCAATTCCCTTTATAGCAGTATTATCGCTTTCACTTCCTCCAGCAGTGAAATATACTTCATTTGAATTGCAGTTTAATATTTTTGCAACTTTTTCTCTTGCATCTTCTATGGCTTTTCTATTTTCTCTGCCAATGCTATATATTGATGAAGCATTACCATAATTTTGAGAAAAATATGGTAACATTACTTTTAACACCTCATCATCTACTTTAGTTGTTGCACTATTATCTAAATATACTGTATTCATTTTCTCATCTCCTACTTATCTAGTAGGAATTATACTACACATTTCCTAGTAAGTCAATAGGAATTACTAAATTTTTAAATTATATCTGCTAAAGTCTTACTATCTACATATTGTGTAATAACTTTATCTAAGCCATCCCAAAAAGAAAATCTTTTGCATTTATCTTTATTTTCACAACCGTCTTTGCCAGATTTACAATATATAGACATTAAATCTCCTTCTGTTGCACGTAATATATCCCCAACAAGATATTCATTAGGTTTTCTTGAAAGTTTATATCCACCGTTATTTCCTCTTGCTGTTTCTAAAAAGCCAGCTTTATTTAATAACGCTATTATTTGTTCTAGATATTTACTTGATACACCTTGTCTTTTAGAAATATCACTTAAGGGAATAAATTTATCGCTATAATTTAAAGCTAAATCACTCATAACGCGTAAAGCATATCTTCCTTTAGTTGTTATTTTCATTTTTTCTTTCCTCCAATAAGTATATTATACTACTAAAGCACTCATAATTGCAAGTTTGTATACATAATATAATAAAACCACCTTGAATTTAAGGTGATTTTATATTAACTTTAGCACTATTTATCTAGTTCTTTATATCTTTTTATTTTCATAGTTGAGGTTTTCTCAAATTCTCCTTGCTTTATTTCAAGTTCTTTTATAGCTTTATATGATGTAAGCTTTTTATTTACTTCTTTTATCTTTTTCCATATAATATCATATATTTCTTTATCATTTAACTTTCCGTAAAGCTCTTTTATCTTATCATAATCTGGTATTACTCTTGCTGTTATAATTAGTTCTTTTTCTTCTTTTTTACTATTAATATTTGGCTTTTTACCATAAATCATAGATTCTTTTATTTCATCTTCTTTATCTAGTAACATTTCTATTTCTTCAGGATATATATTTTTACCATTTTGAGTAACAATTACGTTTTTACTTCTTCCTGTAATATATATGTATCCATCTTCATCAATATATCCTATATCTCCTGAATTAAAATATCCTTCACTATCTATAACTTTTTTAGTTTCTTCCTCATCTTCATAATATCCCATCATTAATGTTGGTGACTTGATTAAAAGCTCTCCCTCACCATTTTCATTTGGATTTTTTACTTTAATATCTGCCTGTACTATAGCTTTTCCAGTTGAGCCGACAGATGGTTTATATTCTGGTGTAAGAGCAGATATTGGTGCTGTTTCAGTTAAGCCATATCCTTGTAAAAAAGATATACCTATATCTTGAAGCCATAATCCAACTTTCTTATCTATTGGAGCTGCAGCAGATACAACAATTCTTAAATTTCCACCTAAGTTATCATAAATTTCTTTAAATACTCTTCTTTTTATATCTATTCCTACTTTATCTAAAGTATTAGTAACAGAAATCATAGTTTTAACTAACTTATCTTTTTTACTTTTTACTATTTTTTCATTTATTTTTTTATATAAACTTTCAACAAGTAACGGAACAGTTAAAATACCTGTTGGTTTTGCTTCTTGTATATTAGGGACTATATATTTAAGTCCTTCACAAATAGCTATTGAAGCACCTGTTGCTACTGGTAATAAAAAACCTATTGTTGACTCATAACAATGATGCAATGGTAGCACAGAAAATAATCTATCAGTAGGATAAATTTTTACATAAGCAGATACAGC
>CANRAK010000079.1 GCA_947628575.1 uncultured Clostridia bacterium
CTTCATCTCTTGGAAGTACAAAAGCTTCTACTCTTAAATTTTCTTTTATTATTTTCTTCATCTCAGCTTCTATTTTCTCTAAATCTGCCTCAACAATTTTAGGCTCAACATCTATATCATAATAAAAGCCATTTTCAATAAATGGACCTATTGCAAGCTTAGCATTCGGAAATAATCTTTTTATTGCTTGTGCCATTATATGTGATGCAGTATGTCTTAATACATTTAAATCCATATCTGCTTCATACACTTCATTTTTACTATTTATATATTTACTCATAATTTAATCCTCCTAATTTTTTTACATTTTAATATATTATTTTATATATTATTTTATCTCGTGACTTTAATATACATAGAACCTTTTCCTCCTTTATATTTTTTCTACAAAAAATGTACCCCTAAGACACATTTTTTGCCTTAGGGGTACAATATATTTATTGCACGGTTCCACCCTAATATTTAACTTAATTTTAGATTGTACGAAATCAACGGCAGTTTCCTGCTAACTCAGGGGTAGTCTTCGGTAATATCTTATTAAAGCTGGCTTACAGCCCACGACCAGCTCTCTCTTGTAACAGTGTTAAAACTTACTCGTCCCGTCAACGTTATGTAATTATTATACTATTTTTTATTATACTTGTCAACTATTTTCCTTTCATAGTCTCACTAAGAACTTTGTAATAATTACCTTTTATATAATCATAAATATTATATGTAACATTAAATTCTGTTACTGACCTTGTAACAAGTTCACAGTTTCCATCGCCATTTAAATCTGCAAGAAATTCTACTGAATGTAATGGGAAATCATCACTATTTTCTAAGTCTTTTGTATAACTATATTCAATTATTTTTGTTTTATTATTATTTAAAAATTTAACAACTACTGCACTATATATTCCACCAAATATTCCTTTTTTAGAGCTAGTTACAGATATTATTCTTATTGGCGTATCTATATTTATATATCCTTCATATACATTTCGTATATTGATACTACTATTATACACCCTATAAATACCCAATGCTTTTTTTACATCTTCATAGTCTTTTTCTTCTATTTCAGTTTCACTAAATTGTGAAGTTAGTGCATAATTATCTGTACTTGGTAATGCAAAGTATTCATCTATATAGTTTGGATAACTAGTATTTACATATACACTATCTTCAGATGAGTATACATCTCTTACTTTATATGTTCCTGCTTTTATATCTTTACTATAAATATTTATATCTAAATCACTTTTATTATTACTTTTTAGATAATATTTACTAGCACTAACCCACTTTGATTCATATAACGCACCTATTACTAAGTTATCTATAATAATTGGGCTAGAATACTGAGCTTGTTCATCAGAAATATTTATAGCAGAATTATTTTGCTTTTCTACCTCTATGTTATCTTTTAGGCAAAATGCAAATAGCAATATAAGTCCTAAGATTAAAAGTAGTATAAAAAATACAATTAATATCCAAATTGCTCTTTTCATTTTTAATTTTCCCTTAGAATATTTTTTCATAACATCACTCTTTCAAAATTAATTTTAGTATTTCCATTTTCCTGAGTCAAATGAAAATACACAGCCACAATACTTTTGCATATAAAGTCCCATTTCTCTAGCTTTTTTCTGACCCTCATAATATGTATGTCTATAATCTGAATATACATATTTAACATTGTACTTTTTAGATAATTCATCTGCAACAAGATTAATTACTTCATGATTTTGAAATGGACTTCTAGTAAGTGTAGTTGATACAATATCATATCCATTTTCACTTGCATATTTAAAAACATTTTCAAGTCTTCTATAGTAACAGTATTTACATCTAATATTATATTTTTTATTTTCTCCTACTTGCTCTACAACATCTTTTATAAATCCAGTCATATCATATTCATCGCAAATAACATTTTTTACTTTTCTTATTTCACAAAAATTTATAAATGATTCTTTTCTTCTTTCATACTCAACTTTAGGATGAATATTTGGATTATACCAGTATGCTGTAAGGTCTACTTCTTCTCTTTTTCCATCTATTAACATACCATTTTCTTGTATATCTTCTTGTATTGTTATAAAGCAAGGAGCACAACATACATGCATTAATACTTTTTTCATTTTAAACTCCTATTTATTATAGTCTATATTTAAGTGGTTATACGCAAGAGGTGTTGCAATTCTACCTCTTGGACTTCTACTTAAATACCCTATTTGCATTAAATATGGTTCATATACATCCTCTATTGTATCTTTATCTTCACCTATGCAAGCAGCTAACGTATCTAGTCCTACAGGACCACCGTTAAACTTTTCAATAATTGTATGTAGCATTATTCTATCTGTATTATCTAATCCTATCTCATCTATCTCAAGTCTATCTAAAGCTTTTTTAGCTACTTCATAGTCTATTTTTCCTTTATTTTCTACTTGTGCAAAATCTCTAACTCTCTTAAGTAATCTATTAGCAATTCTAGGTGTACCTCTACATCTAGAGCCTATCTCAAGTGCAGCATCTTCATCTATCTGTACACCTAAAATATTAGCACTTCTATTTATTATCTTAGCTAGTTCTTTTTCAGTGTATAATTCTAGTCTATGAATAATTCCAAATCTATCACGAAGTGGTGATGATAAAGAGCCAGCTTTAGTTGTTGCACCTACTAAAGTAAATTTTGGCAAGTCTAATCTTATAGACTTGGCAGCAGGACCTTTTCCAATAACTATATCTAAGCTAAAATCTTCAAGAGCAGGATATAATATCTCTTCTACTGACTTATTTAATCTGTGTATCTCATCTATAAATAATATATCGTCTTCTTGTAGATTTGTTAATATAGCTGCTAAATCTCCCGCTTTTTCAATTGCTGGTCCTGATGTTATCTTTATATTGCTATCCATCTCATTAGCAATAATAGTAGCAAGAGTGGTTTTACCAAGACCTGGAGGGCCATATAATAATACATGGTCTAATGCTTCTTCTCTAGACTTAGCTGCCTCTATATATACTTTTAAATTTTCTTTTACTTTATCTTGTCCTATATATTCAGAAAAAACTTTTGGTCTTAAACTCATTTCATCTGTTCTATCTGAATATTCTCCGTCTTCTTCTATATATTCTGGAGATATTACTCTATCTTCTATCATGATAACACCTCTGTACAATGTCTATTATACCAAACATAGGTTTTTAAGTCAAACTATAATAATGAATATTCCTTAGCATTTTTAATATACTATATTGAGGTAAATATGAAGACAATTTATATTAGGAAAAGTAGTATTAAATTAGTAATAGGAATTTTAATTGTTTTAATAGTGGATATGTCATTTGTATATATAAATTCATGTACTACAAACTACAGTGAGTATGAGCTAGATTTAGTTAATAAATATAATGAAAAAAAGCTATTAGTACTTACTTTTGATGATGGACCAAGTAAGTATACCTCTAAGCTCTTAAAAGTACTAAAAGATGAGGATGTAAAAGCAACTTTTTTTGTACTTGGTGAAAATATTGCTGGAAAAGAAGATGTACTTTTACAAGAAAAAAATGATGGACATCTTATTGGAATCCATAGTTATAAGCATGTTTTCTTTACTAAAATATCTAAAGAAAAAATAATTGAGCAAATTACAACTACTAAAAATATGATATATGATATAACAGATTTCTCTCCTACATATATACGTGTACCTTATGGGATAATTAATGATAATGTAAAATCTATATTAAAAGAAGAAAATTTAGAAAATATATTGTGGAATGTAGATTCACTAGACTGGAGCTATAAAGATACTCAAAAAACTGTTAAACATATTATTAATACAACAAATGGAAATGATATTATCCTTATGCATGATATATATGATACAAGTGTTGAGGCTGCAAAACAAATTATTAAATATTACAAAGAAAATGGATATACGTTTGTAACTATAGCTGAGTTTTACAGAGTAAAAGAAATATCTAAATCTATTTGATATTGCTAATATTATAATATATAATTATATTGGTGGTATTTAATGAAAAACTTAAAAAAGATAATTTACGTTATAGTTATAATTGCATTTATACTAGTTTTCTCTATTTTTTCAAAAGAATATTTAAACAATAAAAGTAATACGTATGAAAATAATGAAAATATAGCTACTCAATCTATTGAGCTTGAAGAAGCAGTAGTTACTAAAGTTATTGACGGAGATACTATATGGGTAGATATTAATGGAGATAGAAAAAAAGTTAGATTTATTGGTGTAAACTGTCCAGAGTATACAACTAAAATAGAGGAATATGGCAAAGAAGCTACAGAATATACTACAGATAAATTAGAAGGAAAAACAATATATCTTCAAAAAGATACAACTAACACAGATTCTTATGATAGACTTCTTAGATATGTATGGCTTGATGATATAACTGAGGTAACAGATGAAAGTATAGATGAATATCTATTTAATGCTATGCTTGTAAAAGAAGGACTTGCAGAAAGTAATTACTACAAGCCAAATATAAAACTACAAAATTACCTTGAAGAATATGAAAAACAAGCAAAAGAAGAAAGAAAAGGAATGTGGCAATAAAACCTCATTCCTCTTTTTATATACTATATCATTTTTTGAGTAAGCTTTCCTTTTCCGTCACTATATTCAAATTTACCATAAGCTCCATTTATTATATACATTTGTGGTGGAATATGACCAATATCCACATTGTACACAATAGGTACATTATATTTAGATAGTGCTCTTTCAACTGCCTCTTTAAATGTAAAATAATCTGTATCGTTTCTTTGCACCATAGACCTGCCTATTAAAAATCCTTTTACATTTTTAAAATAGCCAATTTCATCCATTTTCCATAGTCTTCTATATAATTCACAAGAGCTAAGCTCACAGTTATCTATATACCAAATAACACCCTCATCAAATTGTGATACAAAGTTAGAAATATTATCTAGCTTTGTCCCTATAATAGCTTCAAATGTATCAATACAACCACCAAGCATTCTTCCCTCAAATGTTACGTTATTATTTGAGCATTCATATATATTTTCTTCTGTAAGATTATAGCCTTTTAAATTACCTTCTTCAAATTCGTTTTCTTGGTATTTATCAAAACTATTTTGTATATATTCTTCTTTTTGAGTAAATAGAAAATCTAGTACATTTTCTATTGAACTATGTCGTGGTTTCATAGCATACTCACTTATATTTTCCATATGGATAGTAG
>CANRAK010000080.1 GCA_947628575.1 uncultured Clostridia bacterium
AAGAGTGTTAGTAAAGGTATCACCTTTAGTTCAGATATATCAGAAGGAAAAATATTAGAAAAAGAACTTCTTAAAATAACAAGTAATGTGGCTTTTGAGCTAAGAAAAATGAAACTTAAAGCTAGTGTTATATCTGTTACATTAAAAGATAGTCTATTTGTATCAACTAGTAGACAAAGAAAGATAGATTATTCTAATTCTTTTGATGAAATTTCAAAGAATGTAATAGATATTTTTAGAGATAATTATATAGAAGGTGTAAACATTAGATATATTTGTGTTGGAGCTTCAGGATTAAAAAGTGAAGATGAAGATATACAATTAAATATGTTTAATATGTTGAAAAATAACGAGAAAATTGTAAAAGAAAAAAGGAAAAAGCAGGTTACAAAAGTTATGGATAAGCTAAAAGATAGGTATGGCGATAAAATAGATTACGCTAGTGTTATTAATTCTAAAAAATAAAAATACTTTATTTGACAAATTATTATATTAATGATAAGATTAAAGAAATTACTTTGAAGGGAGTGAGTTTATATAATGGTAGCAAATGTAAATAATATTTTTTATTATTTCTTTGGATTCTTGGGCTTTTATTTTAGCGCAGGATTTTTTGCATACCTAAAATATAAACAATCTATTCACGTGAGAAGTAATTTATTAAAATATTAGAATATTAAAGTAACTATGTAAATAATAGATATTTTAATATTTGAATAATTTGATATAATTTAATTTTTAAAGAGTCTCTGTTGAATAGAGGCTCTATTTTTTGCGAAGGGGGAGTTGTATTATGATAGTAAAATTAGAAAAAAGTATATCTGAAAAAAGATTAGATGAAATTAAAGAACTAGTAGAAGGAGAGGATATATCGGTTATTATTAATGAATCTAGTGATGAAAAAATAATGGGGATTATAGGAAATTTACAAGATGTAAATTTAAAATTACTTGAAAAGTGTAGTGAAGTAAAAGAGATTTGTAAAGTAGATGAGCCATATAAAAGAGCAAGTAGAAAATTTCATCCTAAAAATACAGTTATCAAAATGAACGATAATTTATTAGTAGGAGATAAAGAATTAATGATGATAGCTGGCCCTTGTTCAGTTGAATCAGAAGAGCAAATGATAGAAATTGCTAAACGTGTTAAGGCAAGTGGAGCTAACTTCTTAAGAGGAGGAGCTTTTAAGCCTAGAACCTCTCCATATTCATTTCAAGGATTAAAGTATGAGGGACTTAAATTACTAAAAAAAGCAAAAGAAGTTACTGGACTAAAAATAGTTACTGAGTTGATGTCAACTGATGATATAGAGATATTTAATAATGATGTAGACGTTATACAAATTGGTGCAAGAAATATGCAGAATTTTGATTTATTAAAGAAAGTAGGAAAGCTTAATAAACCAATATTATTAAAAAGGGGGATAGCTGCTACTATTGAAGAATGGTTAATGTCAGCTGAGTATATTATGTCAGAAGGAAACCCTAATGTTATATTATGTGAAAGGGGAATTAGAACATATGAAACTTCAATGAGAAATACATTAGATATATCTGCTATACCAATGATTAAGAAACTAAGTCATTTACCTATTATAGTAGACCCAAGTCATGCAACAGGAATTAGATGGATGGTAAATCCATTATCTAAAGCAGCTGTTGCAAGTGGATGTGATGGACTAATTATTGAAGTGCACAATAATCCGGATAAAGCACTTTGTGATGGAAAACAATCAATAACACCAGATATGTATGATACATTAGTAAACGAATTAAGGCCAATTGCAGAAGTTATAAATAGAAGTATATAAAAAATACTCCTCATATTGAGGAGTATAAATTTTATTCACTTTTTTTATTTGTTATTTCTTCCATCATTAATAGATAGTTCCATTTTTCATCTATTTCTTTTTGTAATTCTTCTATCATCCATTCATTACCAGGTTTAAACATATGCTTGAACCTTTTTTGAGTTTTTATAAACTCAGTTACAGGTAACTTATTTGCAGGTTTATAATTTATTTTATAAACACCATTTTCTACTTCGTAAAGAGGCCAGAAACATGTATTAACTGCAAGTTTTTCAATCTCAGCTAAATCTTCAGTTGGATAGCCCCAACCTCTAGGACAAGGTGAGAATGCAGCAATAAAAGTAGGACCTTCTGTATATATTGCTTTTTCAGCTTTAGTATATATATCTTGTAGATTACCAAATAATGCAGTTTGTGCAACATAAGGTAAATTATGTTTAACCATTATTTCTGTTAAGTCTTTTCTTTTTTGCGTTTTTCCTGGTATTACTTTACCTGCAGGTGAAGTAGTAGTATCTGCAAAATGTGGAGTAGAAGATGAACGTTGTGTACCAGTGTTCATATAAGCTCCATTATCATAGCATACATAAGTAATATCGTGGAATCTTTCCATAGCTCCAGATAGAGATTGTAGTCCTATATCTAGAGTACCACCATCGCCACCAAAAGCTATAAATTTAGTATTGTTTTTTACTTTTCCTGCTCTTTTTAGTGCGTAGTATGTTTTTTCTGCACCAGATAGAGTAGCAGAAGCACACTCAAAAGCAGTGTGTATAAATGATACTTTATTCCAAGAAGTATATGGATATATACAACTTGAAACTTCTAGACAACCTGTAGCACAAGATACTACAGCATTATCTTCTTCTTTTAATGCTCTTAATACATTTCTAACTACTGGAGGAGCACCACATCCAGCACACATTCTATGACCAGATACAAATCTTGATTCTTTTGCCACAGCTTCTTTTAAATTATATGCCATTGTTATCCCTCCTAATTTTCCATTCCTAAATAGTAAGTTGTTTTTTCTATCTTACCATTTTTTGCAATATTTTTTAAATTATCAAAAACATCTAGTATGTCATTAACTTTAACATCTACGCCACCTAAACCATAAATATAATTTACAGTAGGAATTATTACACCTTTAGAAAACATAGCAGATGTAAGTTCTGTAAATAGTGGAGCAGCATAACCATTAACACTGTCACATTTATCTAGTATTGCTAAAGCTTTTACATTTTTTAATGCTTCTGGTATTTCATTATATGGTAGTGGTCTGAAAGCTCTAGGTTTAATAAGACCAGCTTTAACACCTTCTTTTCTTAATTTATCTACAGCATCTTTTGCAGTACCAGCTGTAGAATTAAGAACAACTATACCAATTTCTGCATCGTCCATCATATAATTTTCATATAAGTCATATTTTCTACCAGTTAATTTATAGAACTCATCAGAAACTTCTTTAATTATATCTTTAGCACCACGCATAGCGTCAGCTAATTGTTTTCTATGTTCAAAATAATATTTTTGTAGGTCCATAGGTCCCATAGAAATATTTCTTTCATCATCAAGTAAATATTGTACAGGATTACGTTCACCAACAAATTTTTTAACTTCTTCAGTTTCAAGAAGCATAATATTTTCAACAGAGTGTGATGTAATAAATCCATCATAGCATACCATTACAGGAATGCTAGCTTTTTCAGCAATTTTAACTGCCATTATAGTATTATCATAAGCCTCTTGATTATTTTCACAATATAATTGTATAAATCCTGCATCTCTAACACCCATAGAATCTGAATGATCATTATGAATATTTAATGGTGCAGATAATGCTCTATTTCCACATATTAGTGTAATAGGTAATCTCATACCTGCTGCAACATAAAGCATTTCAAACATGTATGCAAGTCCTTGAGAAGAAGTTGCACTCATAACTCTACCACCAGCAGCAGATGCTCCTATACAAGCACTCATAGCACTATGCTCACTTTCTACAGCAATAAACTCAGTATCCACTTCGCCATTAGCAACAAAGTTTGAAAAATATTGAGGTACTTCTGTAGAAGGAGTTATAGGGTATGCAGCAACTGTATCAGGATTTATTTGTTTCATAGCTGTAGCAACAGCTTCATTTCCACTTAATCTTTCTCTAATAGCCATAGTAACCTCCTTATTCTTCTTCAGATTTCATTTCTATTGCTTTGAAAGGGCATACTTTTGCACATACTCCACAGCCTTTGCAATAGTCATAATCTATTCCTTCTAAAATTCCATCTTTATGTTTAATACAATCATCTGGACAATATCCAACACAAAACATACAATTTTTACATTTATCTTTTAAGTGTACAGGATATCTATTTCTCCAAGAACCAGTTTTAAATTCAACAGAGTTTCCATCTTTTAATATGTTTCCTCCAAATCCAACTTCACTCATTATTCATTACCTCCTGTAACTTCATCATATGCTCTTTCAACTGCTTGCATATTTGGTTCAATAACCTCAGGTTTTCTAGCAAATTTGTGTTTAAATGAATCTCTCATATCTTTTAGTAATTGTTCCTTAGTCATTATACCAGTAATTTTTACAATAGCAGAAAGCATTGCTGTGTTAGGAAAATTAGCCTTTATACATTCCATACTAATTTTAGTAGCATCGATTGTATAAATTTTTCCTTTATATCCATTAAGATGTTCTAATAATTGTTCAGGTTTCTTATTTGTATTAATAAGAATAGCACCATCTTCCTTAAGACCATTAGTTACATCAACAGCCTCAAGTAGAGTATCATCTACAACTACAACATAATCAGGTTCATAAATATTTGAATGAACTCTAATAGGTGTATCACTTATTCTGTTATATGCAGTAATTGGTGCACCCATTCTTTCTGGACCATATTCAGGGAAACCTTGAATATATTTTCCAGTATTAAATGCAGCGTCAGCAAGTAGTAGTGATGCAGTTTTAGCACCTTGACCACCACGTCCATGCCATCTAATTTCAATCATAAAAAAAGCCTCCTTTTCTCTATAAGATAAGTATATAAAAATTATATTATAAAGTCAATGAAATTTATGTTAAAAAAACAAAAAATATTACAAAAAAAGATAAAATAAAAGTGCAAGAAAATCTTGCACTTCATAGTTAATAATTATGCTCCCGCAGTACCTGTTGGACCTTGAGGAATTGTTAAATTTAGTACAAAATCAGGAGCTGTACCTGTTATAGTAGCGGCTGCATCAGTACCTGGTGCACCAGTTGTAACAGTTCCTATTGTTAATGTAGGGGTAGGAGCATCAGCACCAGCAGCTCCATCAGCACCCGCTGCACCAGTTGCACCAGTTGCACCAGTTGCACCTGTAGGTCCAGTAACACC
>CANRAK010000081.1 GCA_947628575.1 uncultured Clostridia bacterium
AGCACCAGCAGCTCCATCAGCACCCGGTGCACCAGTTGCACCAGTTGCACCAGTTGCACCAGTAGCACCTGTAGGTCCAGTAACACCAGTAGGGCCGGTTGCACCTGTAGCACCAGTAACACCAGCAGGACCAGTAGCACCAGTTACACCGGTAGGGCCTGTTATACCTTGTGGTACAACAAAATCAAAAACAGCATTTTCAAGTGTTCCAGAATTGCTAACACTAGCTATACTACCTGGGGCACCTGTAGTTGTAGTGCCAACAGCTATAGTTGATGCTAACCCAGTAGGACCAGTTGGACCAGTAGCGCCAGTCGCACCAGTAGGTCCAGTAACACCAGTAGGACCAGTAGCACCTGTAGCACCAGTAACACCAGCAGGACCAGTAGCACCAGTTACACCAGTAGGGCCTGTAGCTCCTGTTGGACCAACTAAACCAATTCCAGGAATACCTTGTGGACCTTGACTACCAGTAGGTCCTGTAGGGCCAGTAGGACCTTGTATACCTTGAGGGCCTGGCACACCTTGTAATCCTTGTACTCCTTGAGGACCTGTAGGTCCCATTGGACCAGGAACACATTTAGTACAAATTATTGGACAAGGTCTAGTATTGCAAGAACTATTATCATTGTTTGAACAACAATTATTCATAAAAACCTCCTTTTATTTGAGCATTTAGCTCTATAATAATATATGAAAATAACAAATAAATGTGCGTTATTTTAAATGCTGTGAAAAGAATTCTTTATTTTTTAAATATGTAGCATTTGTAGGGTCTATTTTTGCTATTTTCTCATTATATTTATTTGCTAATTTAATATTTCCTAACTTAAAGTATGAATAACAAAGATTTATATATGGTATAAGCTTATAGTATTCTAGCATATAAAAACCACCACTTTTTAAATTTGGCTGTATTTTTAATGACTGCTTGAACCAATATATAGCAATATCATAATTTTCTTTTTGCATAAAATGTATACCAATATTACTTGTAACTTCTGCTCTAGGCACGTCATATTCAAAAGATTTAAAAAGAAAATGTAATTTATTTTCCTCATCATTTAACATTGAGTAACAATTAGCTAAATCTAGACAAGCATTTATTTTATTTTCTATCCAAGAATTATTATCTTCTAGTACTTTTTTAAAATTTAAAATAGCCTTTTTATATTTTTTATGATACATTAATTCTCTTGCATAGTAATATAGTTGTCTTGCATCTAAAGTAATATTTGCTTTTATCATAGATTCAAATATATCTAAGTTTCTTGTAGTTAAAGTTTTTTCTTCCTTTTTATGAGTAATACAAATATCTGTATATTCTATGTTTCCACTTGGAGTAATTACTTCATGAATAGGACTCTCCCATTTGTAATTCTTTTCTCTTTTTAAAAGTCTTTCCCTATAATATGAAAAAGTTGGATTACCGTTATTATCAAAAGCAATATTGTATTTCATCATTACCATATCTATATCTTTACTTAAATTATTTTTTAAATTTAATATTTTTTCTTTATCTTTTGGAAGTATTACATCATCTGCATCAAGCCATAAAATATAGTCTTTTGTTGCTTTAGAAAAAGAGTAATTTCTAGCTTTAGAAAAGTCATTAACCCATTTAAAGTCATATACTTTATCTGTAAAAGTTTTTGCTATAGTTTTTGTTTTATCTGTAGAACCTGTATCTACTATAATTATTTCATCTACTATATCTTTAACACTTGTTAAGCATCTACTTAATATCTTTTCTTCATTTTTTACAATCATACATAAACTAATAGTTATCATAAAAACCTCCTTTTAGAGTATATGACAAAAAGTTACTTAAAGTTAAAGGTTAAAAATATAGCCAAATTAGAATAAAAGTATTAATATATATGCTATGAATAAAAAAGTAAAATGTATATTAATAATAATGATAATTATACTAAGAAGTGCATACTGTGTATATGTATATAATTTTAAATATAGTGAGTGGAAAAATAACGTTATAACTATAAAAGTAGAAGCTATTGAAAAAATAGATGATGAAGCTGTTACATATATAGTTAAATATAATAGAGATAAATTTTTATTATATATAAAAGATAAAGAGAAAATATATGAATATGGAGATATACTAAAAATACTATCTAGTAACTATAAAATAGAAAAGGCAGGAAATCCTTATGAATTTAACTATAAACGTTATTTGTCTTCAAAAGGGATAGTTTCAAGAATATATTGTGTAAAAGTATTAGAAGAAGACAAAAAAGTAGATTTAATGAGTGTTGTGCATTATATAAGAAAGAGAATAAGTGAAAAACTAGATAAATCTTTAACAGCACAAAATACTAATCTATTAAAAAGTATTATTTATGGTGATGACACATATTTACAAGAAGATATTAAAAATAAATTTTCAAATATTGGACTAGGGCATGTACTTTGTGTATCAGGTACACATATTGCATTTTTACTAAGTAGTTTAGATATTATATTGCAGGAAAAAAAGCATAAGAAACTTAAAACTATTTTAATGATATATTTATATGCAATATCATTATTTAATATTTCACTTTTTAGAGCAATTTGTATGTATATTTTAGGGAAGATACCTTTTAAAGAAAAATATTGCATTACACTTGGTATAGTAATATTAATTAATCCATATTATATATTTAACATAGGTATTATTTTTTCTTTTCTATCTATTTTAGGAATTCATCTTTTTTATAATCTAATAACTTCATATATCATAGTAAAATTTAAATTAAAAAAATCTAATATCATAGTAAATAGTATATCTTTAACTATCAGCTCACAAATACTAACACTACCATTTTTAGTATATTATTTTCAAAAAATAACACTAATTGCTGTTTTTTCTAATATAGCGTTATATATTGTTCTTAATGTTTTATTTCTTATAGGGTTTATGCTATTTGTATTGTTTTTTATTCCAGGCATTTCTAATTTTCTAATATTTATTTGTAATATTTTCCTAAATGTTTTAGTTTATCAAGTGGATGTAATAGATAAATTTAACTTTTTTAATATTAATTTACCAAAAATAAATATTATTGTATTTATAGCGTACTATAGTGTAGTTGTTATATACATGTATGGTGCAAAGATTAAGTTTATATCGTGGAAAAACAGAAAAATAGTGGAAAAAGTTCAAAAACTAGTAGTAAGCTTTTCTGTTATATATTGCATTTTATGGTATATATACATAATGTATCTTGAAAAGTATGTAATATTTTTTAATGTAGGACAAGGCAATATGGCTTTTATACACAAATATAATACAAATATAATAGTAGATATTGGCTCAACAAGAGAAAATAATGCTGCAAGTATTATATTAAATTTCCTAAAAGCAAAAAATATAAATAAGATAAATGCAATATTTCTTACGCATATTCATAGTGACCACATAAATGGAGTAGAAGAAGTAGTATCAAACATAAAGGTAGATAGAGTTTGTTACTGTTTGCCACCAGAAAGCAATACAGATTATGAAAATATGGTTAGAACATTAAAAAGTAAAAATATAACAATAGATATTTTAAAAGAAGAAGATACAATAAATATTAATAATATAAATATAGATGTATTATCACCACCAAAAGAATATATTATCCAAGATGAAGATATTTTAAATGCTAATTCTTCTGTATATTTAGTTAGTGAGGATAACAAAAATATATTATTTATGGGAGATGCTACTAAGAAAACAGAAAAGTATATATTAGATAAATATATTAATTTAAAGTTTGAAGTAGACACAAAAAAGGAAGAAATTAAAAGCAAAATTAAAAATTTAATAGCATATCAAGTATCTCATCATGGCTCAAAAACATCCTCATACGAACCATTTATTAATAAAATTAATTGTACAAATGCTGTTATATCTGCAGATAAGAAAGTATATGGACATCCAGATAAAGAAACTTTAGACACATTAGTAAAAAATAAATTTAAAATACATATCACGCAAGAAGAAGGAGCAATTAAATTTTAAATGTATATTATATATAAAATGTAAAAAAATAATTATATAGGTGATTGTATGATAAATTTGAAAGAAAAAATAATATATTTAACAGTTTTAGTTGTATTTTTAACTTGTGGAATAAGCTTTGGATATGCACAGACAAGACTTAACTCAGATTTAGATATAGATAATAGCAATATATTAGAATATGCTAAAAATTATAGTATAAGAACGGATATAGAGCCAACTGTAGCAGCATCAACATCTTCATACGACGTAACAGTTACATACGAAGATAATTATCTTGTATGCAATGAAAACACATTAACTTCTAAGACTATATATGGAACAAATATAGATAAAGTAAAAGAAGATGAAAAAAAGTATCAAGAAGAACATGGACTTATGTATAGTATAAAAGCAGAAACAAATACTAGCATAATATATACAAGAACACTAAATGAAAATTGCCCAAACCATTTTTTAGTTATTCTTGAAGATGAAAAGATAAATGTATATTCTATACAGTCTGAAACTAAAAAAACAGTATTCATGACTTTAACAGATATAAATATAGAGAATTTAAGGAAAGAATTAAGAACTAAAGTAGAGAAAGGAACATACATAAATTCTAGAGATGATTTAAATAAATTTATAGAAGATTTGGAAAGCTAAATATTGAAAATTCTTTTGAGTTATGCTAATCTAAAAATATATAGGAGGTAATAGTATGGACGAAGATAACTCAAAAGAAGAATTAAATAATGAGCAAGTCCCAATAGAAGAAAATACTAATCCTGAAGTAGAGAATAAAGTAACTAATATAGAAAAAAATAAAGAAGTTAATAAAACAGTTAATAAAGTAATATATAAAAAGACAAAAGAAAAAAAGAGTAAGAAAAAGAGAAGAAAAGGTGATAATGGAGTATATGTAGAGTATAGAAAACCTAGTATTTTTACATCTATTCTTTTAATTTTAATAGGTGCTCTAATTGCAACAATAGCTTTACTACTTGTATATGTATTTAAAATAAAAAAAGATGTTGTAGTATATGAAGAACCAAAAGA
>CANRAK010000082.1 GCA_947628575.1 uncultured Clostridia bacterium
TTGCTTCTCATCTGGAGCTAATGTTCTATTTGTTCCTTCTTCTAAATGATGTACTGTTAACTCTACTTGACTTTGTAACTTCCATAAACCATCTGCAGTAGCTGTTCCAGGTGCATCAGCTGGTAATACAACTATTGGTCTTATTGCTGCATTTCCTCTATCTGAATCTACTATAGTATGACCAATTTCTCCTTTATATGAACAACTTACCAAGCAATCCATTTTATAATCTGTAAAAATTCTATAGTAGCTTTCATCAGGAAGAAGTTCCTCACCAGGCTCAGGCTCCACATTATGCCATTCATATCCTTCAACTAAGGTATCATTTGCAAAATAGTTATTAACTCTTTCAACAGGGCTATAAGTCATTCCTGTACCGTCAAGTTCACTAACCGAATGATTTAAAGAAAAATCATAAGTATCTTCTAATCCAACATATTCTTCTATATCTGTTATCTTTTTATATCCTGTACTTGTTTTTACTTCATCTCCTATTTGTGGTACAGGATATCCATTTTTTCCTGTTAATGATTTCCATCCATCTTTTGTATATATTGGATGATAATCTGTTACCTTTAAATCTGTTTCATCATCAAAAGTATATTTCACAAAATTTATAGCATTCTTATGTACGTAAATGTCTTTTATAGTTCCTAAAACCACTTTTTGTTTCGACTGATCATAGCATAATATATCATCATTTATATTCATTTCTTTGGCTAGCTTAGCAGCTCCATTTAATGATGTAAGTATTTCTGTATCACCGGTAACACACTCCGCTACACTTTCAACCATTACGGCTCTAGAATAACTTCTATAAGTTGGAGATGCAAGTAAATAATTTTCAGTAGATTCTACCTCTGATGTATGTGGAAAATATAATATATCCCCATAACCATCTGTATCATCTGATACATTCATTATTTCTTTTACATCATCTTCAGTATTTCCTACTCTATATCCATATCCATTAGTATTAAAAGTCGTAGGTCTACCAAAAACAGTAAATTTATATGTATATGCTTCATTTACAACAGGATTTGATAAATTATTATATTTTTTTTGATTCCATGAAGCAGTCCACATTTCTACTGTTGGAGCACCATATGCAAATGATCCTTCAAATCCTAAAGCAAACTTTTTCCATATATTTGTATCTAATAATACAGCTGTTGCTTTTGAGTTTATATCTGTTGCATTTGGATATTCAGTTTTATATTTCTCTAACATAAATTGATTAGCTAAATTATCTGTAACATCTTGCATACCTTGTTTACTAGCAAAATCGCTATCTGTCTCCCAATATGCATTATATTTTCCATAAGTTGTCATTCCAGCCTCTTCTGGAATTTTACTATTATCTAAATAATCTGCTGCAATTAAATATACATTTTTTCCATCATTATAGAAAATCTTCCAATCGTCTGTATATTTACCATTATCATTTAAATCTACTTTATATTCTGCCCAATCACCATAATTTTCTGGTTTTATTTTACTAGCTAATGTAGTATCTAATTTAGGATTACTTATGTTTGCTATACCACCTAAAGAATTACTTTGACTAAGTTGTGATGCAATTTTTGAACTTACATTGCTATCTGTATAAGTAGTATTCTCTTTTTTTGCAAAAAGATATGTTCCTCCCAATACTATAGTTAATAAAACAAATGCCAAACATAACTTTCTTTTCATTATCTCCCTCCATATTAATTATAATATTATTATGTACCTAAAAAGCTTTTTTGTAAATAAATTAATATGATAATCCTACATTTTATTAACTTATATATCATTTAGCTTTCAAATATATTGCAAAAAAATTCACTAAAATTTTCTTTATGTTTCTAAAATAAATTTCAATTCATCTTATTTTTAAAAGAAATAATAAAAAAATTGATAGTTAATACGAGGTTGCTGAAAAACTATTTTTTAAGTTAGTCAATCCATTTTTTAATATAAAATCATCTAAAATTAATATTATTGTGGTAAACAAATATTAATATATGTTTGATTTTTATATAAAAGTGGATTGGTGTTTTTGAAAAATATTACTTTTTCAGCAGCCTCGTTAATACTACCAATTTTTTAAGATTTTATATTGAAGTTATCTGTTCATAATGCTTATTTCTCTTTTACTCTGTTCTAAGTGCTATAACAGGGTCTTTTTTACTTGCCATTTTAGCAGGTATTAATCCAGATATTACAGTAAGTATCATACTAATACATACTAGTACTAATGCAGGTATAATTGGGACTTGAACAAGTCCTGATATGTTTGTAACCCCTTTTAAGACAATATTTGCTGGTATTGTTATAAGATAAGTACATAAAACCCCAAGTATGCCAGCAAAGAAACCAATAATTAAAGTTTCTGCATTAAATACTCTTGATATATCTTTCTTTGATGCACCTATACTTCTAAGTATACCAATTTCTTTTGTACGTTCAAGTACAGAAATATATGTTATTATTCCTATCATTATTGATGAAACTATAAGTGAAATAGATACAAACGCTATAAGTACATAACTAATTACATTAACTATTGAAGTAACTGATGACATCATAACACCAACAGTATCAGTATAATTTATTGTATCTGCTTCATTTCCTTCATCGTTCATCTTATTATTATATTCCTCAATAAAGTTTTCTAGTACATCTTTTGAATCAAAATCTTTTGGATATAGATTAATTACTGCAGGTTCATCAAGTTTTACATATCCTATCTTTTCTAAAGTAGATTCTAATGTAGCGTTAGCATTTTCTGCATACGCACTCATTAGCTGTGCTAATTCTTCTTGAGATAAACTCATAATATACATTTGCTCCTCTTGAGAAAGAGAATTTATATCAAAAGTCTTTGATGTTTCATCTTCATTAAATTCCATACCTGTAAATACATTTACCTTTTTATTATCTAGTTGCTCTTTTACTATGTCTGCTTCATTTATCTTATTTATAATATGTTCTTCAAGTTCTTTAGTATATCCTATAACTCCAGCTGTTTGCTCACTTACAGACTCCTCGTTTGCTTTTATAATTCCAACAATTTTTAAAGTATCTGCATTTTCAAGTTTCTTATCTACATAGTCTTCATCATCAGATTTATCTATCCAGATATTTCCGTCTTTTTCAAAATATTCTGTTTGAGGTAGTACCTTAAATTCCATATCTAGTATATCATCATATGTATACTCAGATACTTCATCTGCTTCTATCTCCTCACCATTTAAAATCTTTTTATATTTATTTTCAAGTTCATCTTGTGATTTTAGACCTAAGCTATATAGTGTATAATCACTTACTTGGTTATTTTCATCTACAATTAATACTACTTCGTTATATGCTTCTGGCCATTTTCCAGCAAGGACATCATATCTTTGCTCTAAATGCTCTTTATTATCTATTAGCTTTCTAAATACATCAGTTGAAGTAAACATTGTCATCATAGGATTAGTATTAGAAGACATCATACCCATTTTTTCAAATACTGGGCTAGGATTTGCTCTAGCTGTAACTTCATTAAACTTACTATATATATTTAAATTCAAGTTATAATCATATCCTACAGCAGTTATATTATCTGCTATCTTATCTTTATTATTTTCTATATATTCCTTAAATTTACCTAAATTATTTTCTTCTATCTTTGATGACATTGTACTCATAACATCTGTCATTATATTATTTGAATATATTTTTCCTTCTTCTTGTGTTGTATTATCTTTTTCTGCTTCTCCCATCATAAGCTCTATCATAGCTGATGTATCTATTGTTTTTTCCTGTATAGAAATTGGATAAGTAGATAATGTTTCTTCTTGTGTTCTATCTATATATAACTGAACGCCATTAGATAGTGACATTATAGCTGTAATACCTATTATTCCAATACTTCCGGCAAATGCAGTAAGTATAGTTCTACCTTTTTTAGTTCTTAAATTATTTATACTAAGTGATAAAGCAGTTAAAAAGCTCATAGAAGTCTTTCTATTCTTTTTATATCCTTTTTCAGCTCTTTTTTCTGCTGCTTTTGTAATTTTGTATGGATTAGTATCATCTATAATTTTACTATCTAATAGTTTTATTATTCTTGTTGAGTATTTTTGTGCAAGCTCTGAATTATGTGTAACCATTATTACTAGTTTATCTTTTGATATTTCTTTAATTAAATCCATAATTTGAACAGATGTTGTACTATCAAGCGCTCCTGTTGGCTCATCTGCAAGTATTATATCTGGATTATTAACAATTGCTCTAGCAATAGCAACTCTTTGCATTTGTCCACCAGAAAGTTCATTAGGCTTTTTATACGCATGATCTTTAAGTCCAACTCTTTCTAATACTTCTAATGCTCTTTGTCTTTTCTCCTTTTTTCCTACACCACTTAATGTCATACTCATTTCAACATTATTTAATATACTTATATGATTAATTAAATTATAGCTTTGAAATATAAATCCTATAGAATTGTTTCTATATTCATCCCAATCTCTATCTTTATAGTCTTTTGTAGATTTTTCATTAATTATTAAATCTCCACTATCGTATCTATCTAATCCACCTATTATATTTAATAGTGTTGTTTTACCACTACCACTAGGACCTAAAACAGATACAAATTCACTCTTTCTAAATTCTAAGCTTATATCATCTAATGCTACTTGTGTATAATCTGCTGTTTTATAGCTTTTCTTTATATTTTTTAATTGTAACATTACGCTACCTCCATCAAATATATATTATATAACATAATACAACTATTTAAAATATTTATTCTTTAAATATTTAAACTATTATAAATAATTATTTTTTTGCATAGTATTAAAATCTCTAATTGTTATATTATTAACCTCGTGTTTATCTATCTCTATGTATAATAAAGAATCACATTTTAAATCTTCTAATTCAGACTGAACATATAAATATATGTTATTATCCTCACCGTAAGCTACCATAGGCACTGAT
>CANRAK010000083.1 GCA_947628575.1 uncultured Clostridia bacterium
GAAAGAATTAACTTTAGAAAACATAGATATGGCATTAAAAGAAATATTTAATACTAACAATAACTTTGAATATGAATATACATCCAGTAGCGTTGAAGATACAAAAGCACTTGGTAGAGAATTTGCAAAATCTATACATAAAGGAAGTATCATTACACTAAATGGTGAACTAGGCTCTGGAAAAACTGTCTTTATTAATGGACTGGCTAGTTATTTTAATATTGAAAACGAAGTATGTAGTCCTACATTTACAATAGTAAATGAATATAATACAAGTTCTTTTCCAATTTATCATTTTGATGTATATAGGATAAAAAATAGCGATGAGTTTCTAGAAGGTGTTGGTACAGATTATTTTTATAACGGAGCTTGTCTAATTGAATGGGGCGACGAAATAATACTAGATATACTACCAAAAGACACTATTCATATAGATATAATAAAAGACGATGAAAATAAAGAAAAAAGAATATTTAAAATATGGAGGAATATATAAAATATGAAGATTTTAGGAATTGATACTACAACAAAATCTGCTAGTTGTAGCATTTTAAACGAGGATAAATATTATACAAAAGCTATTACTAATGACATTACACATTCAGAAAAGCTTTTACCAATTATAGATGAAACTATTAATGAAGCAGGGCTTTCTTTAGATGATATATCTATTCTTGCAACTATTAATGGGCCAGGCTCTTTTACAGGTATTAGAATTGGCCTTGCAACTATTAAAGCTTTTGCTCAAGTTAAAAATCTAGATATATTTTCTATCTCATCTATTGATTTAATATCTTATTGTGCATTTAAAAATGCTTGCAAAAATGAAAGCGAAAAGTATATACTAGCCATAATAGATGCTAGAAATAATAGAGTATATTATGGGCTAAATAAAGTTGTTAATGTAAATGGAAAAGTAACTATAGAAAAAGTTTTAGATGTTGGAAATGACCTAATAGATGATGCAATATCTAAAGTAAAAGAACTTAATATTACTAGTGATATTTTAATTGCTGGAGATTGTGTAGATAAATTTGAAGATTTGTTATCTAGTTTTTCATGTATATCTTTATACCCTACTACTAATGATTTAATAGACTGCTACTTAAATTTATCTAATGCTAGTGATTACATATATAATGCTTATAGTCTTGACGCTTTATATGCTCGTCCATCACAAGCAGAAAGAGTAGCAAATAATGGATAATATTAAAATACAAAAAATGAGTATTAATGATATAGATGATGTATTAAAAGTAGAAGCAAGTCATAATATTTCAATACTTACTAAAAATATGTTAGTAAATGATTTAAATAACAATAACACATATTATTTAGTTGCTAAAAAAAGTGACAAAATTGTTGGGTATATTGGTATTTCATATATTTTAGATACAGCAGATATTATATCTATAGTAGTAGATAAAAACTATACAAAACAAAAAATAGCATCAAATCTTATTCAAAATATATTAGATTTTTGCAATGAGAATAATATAACTAAAATTATGCTTGAAGTTAGAGCTTCTAATATTCCAGCACAAAATCTATATTATAAATTTGGATTTAAAAAAATATCTGAAAGAAAAAACTACTATAATGGTGAAGATGCTTATATAATGGAAAAAACAGAGTGAAAATAACTTCACTCTGTTTTTATATTATAGTTCAACATTTGTATTTTGTACTTTTTGATTATATGTATCTATAAATTCTTGACTATGAGATTTTAAAGTACCTTTTTCAATAAACCATTCATTTGTATTATCTCTCATATAAGTAAGTACATCTAGTAATGAAGCAAGATATCCATCAAATTTAGTATCTTTTTCTTTTGCACTTCCTACTCCATCTGCTAATTTTATTTCTTCTAGAATTTCTTTGTATAAGTTTTTATATTTACCACTCATCCCAGCATTTGTAGCTCTCTCTTCTAGTTTTTCTTCATTTGTTAAATCTGTTAAAGTAGTAATTAATTCTTGGTTTTCTGTTTTTATAGCATTTATTGAATCTAGTGAGTTTTTAAATTCTGGTCCATCATTTTCATAATTTTCTATATTTATAACTTTTAGTTCTGTTGCTTTATCATAATTCTCTCTTAATTTTGCAATAGTTTCATAATATGCTTTACAATCTTCTTTAACTTGCTTTTCTACAGCAGCATACTTACCTGTAGATTTTACATCAGTATTAGTATTTGTTTCAGATAATTGATTTATTTCCTCTGTAAGTAAATTTCTAGCAGATATATCTTTAAAAGCTAAAAACAATGATACAGCAACAACTATTATAGCTATTATTACTAATATAATTATTATCTTTTTCTTGTTATTCATATATTTTCCCCCTAAACCTTTATGTTTTAATTATACATCTAAATAAAATTAAAGTAAATAGTTTTAACATTTTTTACATTTTTCGTTGTTATTTTTCAAATAGCAAGAAAATACATAATTTTTATGTATTTTAAGTTGAATATTTTTTACATATACTATACAATGTAATTATGAGTGATACAAAAGAAAAAAGAATATGGAGGGAATTATATATATGAAAAAATTCAAAGAACTAAAATCTGTTAATTTAAAAAATTCTTTTAATGTTGATACATTAAAATTTGATACTACAGATGAAGTTGAACCATTCAATGGAATTATAGGGCAAGAACGTGCTCTTGATGCTATTAAATCTGCAATGCAAATTCCACAAAAAGGATTTAATTTATATATATCTGGTACTCTAGGAATTGGAAAAACTGCTTATGCATTATCTGTTGTTAATTCTTTATCTGAAAAAATGCCTGTTCCTCAAGATTATTGTTATATAAATAATTTTGAAAATCCTAACGAGCCTATAGCAGTTGCATTAAATCCAGGCGAAGGTATGGAATTTAAACAAGATATGAATAGATTTATTACTTCTATTATTAATCGTATAAATAAAGAATTAACTGGCGATATGTATGAAAAGGAAAAGAAAACAATAGTTGATAGATATAAAAGAGCTAAAGAAAATATAATGCGTGATTTTGATAAATCTACTTATGAAAAAGGATTTAAAGTTAGAAATACTGAAAATGGCATATATTTCTCACCTGTTCATAACGGTGTTGTTCTAGATGAAAAATCTTTTAAAGTTTTAGATGAAAAAACTAAAAAGTATTTCGAAGAAAAAAGTCCTGAAATACAAGAACAGACTTTGCAAGTACTTAAAGAAATCGATGCATTAGATAAAAAATGTGAACAAGTTTTAAAAGAATGGGAAAACAATTTAGCTACTTTCGCTGTTACTCAATGTATGAGCGATTTAAAAATAAAATACAAGAAAAATTTAAAAATACAAAACTTCTTATACTCTATTCAAAGTGATGTTGTTAAAAATATTGACTTATTTAAAAAGGATTCATTTGAAAAAGATATGAAAATGATGACTAATCCTATACTTATGCAACAAATGATGTTAAGAAAAAATCAGAAACCATGGGAAAAATATAGAGTAAACTTAATAATAAACAATGATAGATTACAACATGCACCTGTTATACTTTGTAAAAATCCAAATTATTTTGATTTATTTGGTAAACTAGAATTTGAGACAACTCCTCAAGGTACTAGAACAAATTATAGCATGTTAAAACCTGGTCTTATACATAAAGCAAATGGTGGTTACTTAATTGTTAATGTACATGATTTACTTATGAGTGCACCTACTTGGGAAGCTTTTAAACGTGTACTTAGAAATCAGGAACTTTCAATAGATAGTTCTAGAGATATTAACCAACCAATTACAGTTGTATCATTAAAACCAGAACCTATACCAATTAATATGCAAGTTGTTTTAATTGGCTCTGAACTACATTATAGACAACTATGTGCAATGGATTCAGACTTTAAAAAATTATTTAAAATAAAAGCAGATTTTGACGACTCTTATGAAAGAAATAAAGAAAATATAAAGAAATTTACACAATTTATTGCATACGTTGTAAAGAAACATAATCTTCTACCTTTAGATAGAAGTGGTGTTAAAGAAATAATTGAATATAGCTCTGAATGTGCTGGTAACCAAAATAAACTTACTGCTATTATGCAAGATATTTCAGATATTATAATAGAGTCTAGTTTTATAGCTTCAAATGCTAGAAAAAAAGTTATATCAGATACAGATGTAAAGAAAGCTCTTAAAGCAAAAACTAAACGTTATTCTAAATATAACGACCAGCTAAATAAAATGATACGTCAAGGAGATATCATCATATCTACTAATGGTAAAAAAGTTGGTCAAATAAATGGACTTACTATTGCAATATCTGGCGACTGCTCTTTCGGTCAACCAGTTAGAATAACTGCAAACACATACATAGGAAAAAGAGGTATTGTAAATATTGAACGTGAAGTATCTATGAGTGGTACAACACATTCAAAAGGTGTATTTATACTTTCAGCATATATTGGTGAAAAGTATGCACAAAATATTCCTCTATCTCTTACTGCTAGTATTTGTTTCGAGCAATTATATAATCCTGTAGATGGAGATAGTGCTTCTTCAACAGAGTTATATGCTATACTTTCTTCACTAGCTGATGTACCAATAAATCAAAGTTTAGCTGTAACAGGATCTGTTAATCAAAAAGGTGAAGTGCAACCTATAGGTGGTGTTACAGATAAAATTGAAGGTTTCTTTAGAGTATGTAAAGAAAAAGGATTAAATGGAGAAAATGGAGTTTTAATTCCTTATCAAAATGTTAAAAATCTTACTTTAAGTGATGAAGTTGTAAAAGCTGTAAAAGAAGGCAATTTCCATATATACCCAGTAAGTACAATTGATGAAGGTATAGAAATATTAACTGGAATGCCAGCTGGAATAGTAGATAACAAAGGTAATTATCCTGAAGGAACAATAAATTATTTAGTATCTCAAAAGTTAGAAAAATATGCAAAAAATAGTGCTAAATATAATTA
>CANRAK010000084.1 GCA_947628575.1 uncultured Clostridia bacterium
GTTACAAAATGTTATCTAAATGGTATAAAAAATAGTATAAAAAAATAGGGAAACATTGTATTTAATGTCTCCCTATTTATTTTAATTTCTTATTAATCTATTCGCTATTTTTATTTTTAAATGAAAAAAGTTGATACTATTTCTAATATCAACTTTTAAATTGCATTTTCTTATTTATTATACTGATTCGATTTCATTTAATTTTTCTTCGAATTCAGATATTCTTTGCTCTGTTTCATATTGTTCTATTCTATTTAAAGCATATAAATATTTTCTCTCTTGTGATAGTAATGATTGATATTCTTCATTCCAATCTTCATGATTTTTTAAATTGTTATGTACATCATCAAGTTTTTCTTCTAATACTGATTTAATAGGTTCTAATATATTTGCATCTTTTTCTACTTTAATTCCATTGTCTACCATATAAGTAACAACTTCTGCAAATAATCTTTCTCCTTGTAGATTTACTTCTTCATCAGCATTATCATGTAAAATATTTACAACTTTATTTACTTGATCTATACCAATTCTTTCAAATATAGTATCTACTCTAGAATCAATAAATTGACCATTTTCTCCAAATACTTCTTGTCCTTTTATAAATAAATCTACATTATTTTGTATTATTCTTGCTTGTTCAACAGGTAATTCTTCTGTAGCAATTTTTAATGCATGTCTATCATAATATTTTCTAAATGCACTATTGCACATATCTTGTGCTTCAGTGTATGGTTTAAAGTATTGGGCGTATTCTCTTAGTACTTCATGTTGAGTTTTATCTCCACTCATATTAACTCTAAGTTCATCTATACTTTCACCAAAGTATGCTGTAACCTTATGATCAATACTATCAAGTTGATAAGTAGGTTGTTCACTAACAGGTTCAGCTACTTGTGTCATATCTGCAAAAACACTATTTTCCTGTGCAAAAGCTCCAGTAGAATTCATAGCATCCATAGTACCATCTAATGTAACTTCTGATGAAACATTATCTAAAGATATATCCGATGCTTGAACAGGTTCTTCAGTAGGTAACACTTCACCATCTTCTTGAGTTCCTGACTTTAACATTAAATAATCTTTCTTTCTACCAAAAAATCTTGCAAAAGCATTTTTTACTGAATCAATATCTTCAAGAAATAATTTCCATTCATTCTTCCAAAATTCTAACATTATAAAAACACCTCTTTTGTACATAATATAATATTTACATTATATGTAACTTTATAATACCAAATGCTAGATAAAAAAGCAATAACAGGAATATTTTATTTACATTTCAATAAAATTACAATTAACGTATTTTTATGCTTAAGGTGTGTTTTTATTAATATTTGATGATGTAATAGTTTACTATAAATACTATTTAACTACGAATATATATTCTAAGAATGCTTTAAAATCGCTTATATCATTCTTTACTCTTTTCCATTCACGTTTCCAAAAAGAATTTTCTTCACTTTTCTGTTCAATTTCTAATATACTAGGATATAACATTAATATATTATTTTTTCTTATGTTCACTTTAATTTAACCTCCAAAAAGTAACAATATTATACAAAAACGGAATGTTAAATTCAAGAACAAATTTATTTCATTTAAATTACTACTTTTAATTTTATAATTTTTAAATTATATTTTATTCCATATATTTTTATTTCTTTTTTACATAATCTATATTTTTAACATATCTTTATATGGAAAGTTAGATAGTGCACCATATTCCCAGATATATATATTGGTATATCCCATACTATTTAAAATATTTATTGCCTCTTTAGTTCTTATCCCACTTGCGCAATATACAATTATACCTTTTTTATCTTTATATTCACTTTCACAATTCCTTATTTGCTCAACAGGTATATTTACCGCATTTTGAATATGCATTATATCATATTCTCTTTTTGTCCTTACATCTATTAAGATATTGCTATTATCCTCTATCATTGCTCTTGCTGTCTCATAATTTACTAAATTATATATCATGTTCCTACACTGACATCTATTTCTTCTTAAGCCAAAAAAATTAAACATAGTCATACCTTCTTTCTTGGTATAATCTATGTTTAATTTAATAAAATTATTCTTATTCTACATTTACTACTTCTGTTACTTCTAAATTATCTTCTTTTTTAAATATAGATAACACTATACCCATAGCAATTATATATATCATTAATGATATAATTATTCCTACGATTGGGATATTGCAAAGTATTTCTAATAGTAAAAATGTTGGTATTGCAGCTAGAACTCCTGGTACTTTTACATTTCTTTCACTATATATTTTTTCAACTAGTTTTACCATAAATGTTCCAACAATTGCATTTTTTAATATTCCAAATAATACAAAATTGCATATTGCAAATATTAATGCTGCACAGCCAAGTCTTGTTAATAACATTAGTAGTACAATTCCTATACTAGTTGTAATTAATAATGCAAAGAAATATGAAAAACCTTTTTTTAGGATTTCTTTACTTTCCATCTTATTTACAATAGCAGATAATTTTTCCTTCTTAACAAATATTAAAATAATTAGGAAAATGAAGAAATTTGAACTTGCTGCTGTTATTATTCTATAAGCATAAGTTTTAAATGTTTCTTTTTGAACTTCAGTAATATCTATAGTAGTTTCTCCTACATTTTCATCTATTTTTAGATCTTTATTTTCTGTATTTAAGAATATACCTTGTTCTACTTTTGCATTCTCACTTGTAGTAACGTTAGTTGCTGTAACTCTTACAGTACCTGCAACTGTACCATTTAATGCTAAGTTCTCTGCATATCCTAGTATATTACCATCAATATTACCTTTTAGCTCAACATTTGGAGCAAAGCATATTATATTTCCTTTTATATTAGCATTCTCAGAAATTGTAATAGTTCCAGCACAATATACAAATAATGTATTTTCAACATTTGCATCTATTATTACATTTCCATTATTAAGTATAATAGCATTACGTATATCTTTATTTACTCTTACAGTATCATCACTAACAAACACTTGTAGTCCTTCAAGTGGTGCATTAATATCTATTGAAGATGCAGTACATAAAATACCAAATTGAGAAAGTGGTGAATCTATCTCCATTCTGTCACTAGATGCTCTAAAAAATGGTAATTTAAAATCTGAATTATCTTCACTAGATTTATATATTCCATTAGTTTGTGTATCATCAAAAATCTTTACTGCAAAAATACTATTTAATGTTACAAAAAACATTAAAGTTAATGCAATCATAAAACAAGCTTTACTTTTTCTCATATTTTATTCCCCCTAATAACTAATATTTTATCTCATATATTGGTAAAAAGCAATATTTTTTATATTATCTCATTTATACTTTGCGAAATTATATCTGATGTTATCTCAATAAGTTCATCAATATCTTTAGGTGTTACTATATAGTTTTCTGTATCAAGTGTAGCAGCTATCTTCTGATAACGTTCATTTTTCTCATCTGTACTATTTTCTATCTTACTTAACGCATCATTTGTAATAGTTGCTATATCTACCACCATTGGCACACCAAGTGATATAACTCTAGCATTAGTACTATCTTTATCTATTTTACTATTTATTCCTGTAATACCAGAGCCTGGTGTAATTCCCGTATTACTTATTTGAATAGACGCACCTACTCTTTTAATTGACTTTGACATAAGGCTATCTATTACTATTATATATTCCGGATTAACAATTTTAGAAACAGATGAAATTATTTCTGATGTTTGTATTCCAGTATTTCCCATCACACCTGGACAAATAGCACTAACTTCTCTAGTTTCCTCAGATAAAATACCATGCGTAAGCTTTAGAATATGTCTTGTTACATCTATTCCTTTTACTACTTTTGAGCCTAAAGCATCAGGAGTTACATACATATTACCAAGACCTACCACCATAATTGAGGAAGTTTTACTATCTATTAATTGCAATAGATAATCTTTTAGTTTGTTTATAACTTGCTCTCTATTATTTATATACTTTACATTTTCCATTTCAAAGGTTATATATTTTCCAATTTGCTTATCTATAGCACTTGCACCATTTTCATTAGTAACATTAACTTCTGTTACTTTAAACTCCTCAAATTTCTCTTCTTTTATATCTATTCCATCAATATCGCTCATATTATTTATTACTTTATACTCGTCTACTCTTTCATCTGCCATATCCGTATTAAATTTTATATCGCTCATAATAAAAAAACACCTCTAATACAATTATGTATTGTTTGAAGTGTTTTTATTCTATAACATACAAATTATTTTCTTTAATCCTATCTCAAAATCTATATCGCCATTTTTAGTATTTTTATCATAATCATCAAATGCAAAAATTATATTTTTTAGTTCGTCTTCTGTATATTTATCACAAGAAGCTAAAAGCTTATTTACAACAAATGGACGCATACCAAGCTCTCCTGCTATATTTTTTTCTCCTTGTTTTTTTAATAACTTTATCATATATAGCTGTTTAAATTGTTTATATAACATTATATATATTTTAATAATTGATTCTTTTTGCTTTAATAATTCATCTAGTTGTCTAATTGCAACTTTCTTTTTCTTACTTATTATATTATCTAGCACATCAAAAATTTTAGCATTTAATGTTTTTGAACAAACTCTATCTATTATATCTTTAGTTACAGCAGCACCATTTCCAACATATATTACAAGCTTTTGAAGCTCGTTTATAGTATTAGCTTTATCCTCGCCACATACACTTTGTAAATACTGTGCATCGTTATATGAAATAGCTACTTTATATTTTTTTAATGTATCGATTATATA
>CANRAK010000085.1 GCA_947628575.1 uncultured Clostridia bacterium
TATGGCAAGAAGACTTGAAATAGAGTGTGAAAAAGATGAAATATTAGAATTATATGTTAATACATCATATTTTGGAAGCGGATGTTATACAATAAAGGATGCAGCAAATACATATTATAATAAAGAACCATCTGAGCTTACAGATGGAGAGTGCATAATGCTTGCTGGAATACCAAATGCTCCAGCTATATACGCACCTAATGCAAATTATGAGCTTTCTATGGAAAGAAAGAGACAAGTTATAAATAAAATGGTTGAGTATGGGTATTTATCTCAAGAAGATGCAGAAAAAATTATGAAAGAAAACTAATTATACTTTTATATAAATTATTTATATGATATAATGTCACTAGTTAAAAGAAAGGGTTGATAACATGAAATATGAAATAATTGGAAAAACAGTTCCAGTAGTAGAAGTAGAGTTAGATAAAGATGATTCTATTTTCACATAAAAAGGTGCTATGGCGTGGCAAACAGAAGGGATTAACATGAAGACTAATGCACATGGTGGAGTAATGAAAAGCTTAGGCAGAATGTTTACAGGTGAGTCAATATTTATGAATACTTTTACTAGTGAAAAAGAAGGCGCTAAAGTTGCATTTGCAACAACAGTACCAGGTGATGTAAAAGCTATCGATTTATCTCAACTACCAGATGGAATTACATTCCAAAAAGGAAGCTTTTTATGTGCAGAAAGTGGAATAGATTTAAAAATTGCTTTTAGTAAAAGATTTTCTGCTGGACTATTTGGTGGAGAAGGATTTATTCTTCAAAAAGCTTCAGGAAATGGAATGCTATTTTTAGAAGTTGATGGAGATCCTGTTGAAAGAGTACTTGCACCAGGTGAAGTTTTAAAAGTAGATACAGGTAATGTAGTAGCTTTTGAAAATACAGTATCTTATGAGATAGAAACAGTAAAAGGAATATCTAATATATTCTTAGGTGGAGAAAGTCTATTCTTAACAAAACTAGTTGGACCAGGTAAAGTATATATACAATCACAAAACTTCTCAGACTTTGCAGGAAGAATTATTAGGTTAATACCACCTTCTTCAAAATAATATAAAATATGAAAGAATTGGAAAACTAAATTTCAATTCTTTTTTTTTGCCTAAATATCAGCCTTTTAAGGACTTTTAAATACTAAAATTAATTTGACTTTTAAATAATTTGTGATATTATATAGTTGTCGAATTTTAAGATATATGAGGTGAAGTAATATGAAAAAAATGTTGCATGTAGGAGTAGACGTTGGTTCTACTACTGTAAAAATTGTAGTAATGAACTCTAATTATGAAAACCTATATACTAACTATACAAGACACAATTCAGATACAAAAAATACTATATATAAAGTACTAAATAAATTAGTAAAAGATTTTCCAAATAGTACCTATACAATGGCATTTACAGGCTCAGGTGCTCTTGAAATATCTAAAATACTAAATATACCGTTTATTCAAGAGGTTATATCTTGTAAAAGAGCTGTTGAAAAATATATACCACAAACAGATGTAGTAATTGAGCTTGGTGGAGAAGATGCAAAGATAATTTATTTAGATAAATTTATAGAGCAAAGAATGAATGGTACATGTGCTGGTGGAACAGGTGCTTTTCTTGACCAGATGGCATCACTTCTTAATACAGATACAAGTGGATTAAACGAACTATCTAAAACTCATGAGATTATATATCCAATTGCTTCTAGATGTGGTGTTTTTGCTAAGACAGATATACAACCACTAATTAATGAAGGGGCAAGAAAAGAAGATATTGCTACCTCTATATTTCAAGCTGTTGTTAACCAGACAATAAGTGGACTTGCTTGTGGTAGACCAATAAAAGGTAAAGTAGCATTTTTAGGTGGCCCATTAAATTATTTACCTGAGTTAAGAAAAAGATTTATTGAGACTTTAAATTTAAAAGATGATGAGATAATAGTGCCAGATGAAGCACATCTTCTAGTAGCAAAAGGTGCAGCAATAGCTTCTTTTGATACAGAAGGAATAACTACAAGAGAATTAGTAAAAAGATTAGAAGAATTTAAAAATGTTAAATATACCGAAACAAAACCGTTAGAACCGTTATTTAATAATGAGCAAGAGTATCTAGATTTTAAAAAGCGTCATGACAAAGCTAAAGTAAAAAAAGCAGATATAAGTAACACAAAAGGAGATATTTTTGTTGGAATTGATGCAGGCTCAACAACTACTAAGCTTGTTGCAATAGATAAAGATGGTGCACTTTTATACTCACTTTATGGCAGTAATAATGGTAATCCACTTACTAGTGTTATTTCTATGGTAAAAGAGCTATATAACAATATACCAAAAACAGCTGTTTTAAGATATGCTGGAGTAACTGGATATGGTGAAAAACTTATACAGACAGCTCTAAATATAGACCTAAGTGAAATTGAAACAATAGCACATTATACAGCAGCTAAAGAGTTTATGCCAGATGTAAATAGCATAATAGATATTGGTGGACAAGATATGAAATATATTAGACTAAAAAATAACGTTATAGATAATATAATGTTAAATGAAGCTTGTTCATCTGGTTGTGGCTCATTTATTGAAACATTTGCTAAAAGCTTAAATATAAGTATAGAAGAATTTGTAGAAGAAGCTATTAAATCTAAAGCTCCTGTAGATTTAGGCTCAAGATGTACTGTATTTATGAATTCTAGAATTAAACAGGCACAAAAAGAAGGTGCAACAGTAGGAGATATATCTAGTGGTCTTTCATATTCAGTTATTAAAAATGCAATACAGAAGGTTATGAAGATAAGAGATGTTAGAAAACTAGGTAAGAACATAGTTGTACAAGGTGGTACTTTTTATAACGATGCAGTATTAAGAAGCTTTGAAAAAGTTACAGGTAGAAATGTAATTAGACCAGATATAGCAGGACTTATGGGTGCTTATGGAGTAGCACTTCTTGCAAAAGAGCAATTTATAGCAAACGAGGATGACTACTATACTTCTAAAATGCTAAAAGCTGAAGAAATAGACGCATTAGATATTAAAATAACTCATACAAGATGTAAAAGATGTGAGAATAATTGTAGACTAACAATTAATACTTTTGGCAATGGAAAGAGATTTATTTCTGGTAATAGATGTGAAAAAGGAGCAGGACAAACAGATACAAGCTCTAATCTTCCAAATATATATAAATATAAATATGAAAGACTATTTTCTTATGAGCCTTTAAAAGAAGAAATGGCAAAAAGAGGAGTAATAGGAATACCTAGAGTACTAAATATGTATGAAGATTATCCTTTTTGGTTTACTTTCCTTACTAAGCTTGGCTTTAGAGTTATTATTTCTGAAAAGAGTAATAGGAAAACTTATGAAAAAGGTATGGAGTCTATGCCATCTGAATCTGTATGCTATCCAGCAAAGCTTGCACATGGACATATTATGAGTCTAATAGACCAAGGTATAAAAACAATATTTTATCCTTGTGTATCTAACTCTCGTAAAGAATATGAAAAGGCAGACAATTCATATAATTGCCCTATAGTTGCTTCATATCCAGAAGTAATACGTAATAATGTTGAGGAATTAAAAAATGTTAAATATCTTAATCCGTTCTTACCATTTGAGCCTAAAAAGCTAACTGATGTAATAATGAGTTTAGACGAATTTAAAGAGTATAACTTTTCAAAAAGAGAAGTACTAAATGCAGCTAAAGAGGCAGAGAAGGAATATCAAAAGTTTAAAGAAGATGTAAGAAATAAAGGAAAAGAAGTAGTAGAATATATAAAAGAAAATAATCTAAGAGGTATTGTACTTGCCGGACGTCCATATCACGTTGACCCTGAAATAAATCACGGTATAGATACATTAATAACTAGCTTAGGTTTATGTGTACTTTCAGAAGATAGTATATCAGACAAAGCAGAGGCTAAAAGACCACTTAGAGTAGTAGATCAATGGGTATATCACGCAAGACTATATGCAGCAGCTGAATTTGTAGGACAGCATGATTTCCTTGAAATGATACAGCTTAACTCATTTGGCTGTGGTGTTGATGCAGTAACAACAGACCAAGTTGAAGAAATCTTAACAAGCTATAATAATATGTATACACTAGTAAAAATTGATGAGATTAACAATCTAGGAGCTGTTAGAATTCGTATTCGTTCTTTACTTGCAAGTATGAATAAAAGAATGCAACAAAAAGATAGTGTAAAACAAGTAGAAAATGAAGATTTAGGCGACTATGAAGTTAAAAAGACTATGTTTACTAAAGAAATGAAGGATGAGGGATATACTATACTTTGCCCACAAATGTCACCTATACATTTTGAACTATTGCTTGCAGGAATGAGAGCAGAAGGATATAATATGGAGCTTTTAAGAGAATGCACAGAGCATACTATAGAAACAGGACTAAAGTATGTAAATAACGATGCATGTTACCCTTCAATAATTACAACAGGACAAATGATAGAGGCACTAGATTCAGGCAAATATGACTTAAATAAAACAGCATTAATAATGTCACAAACTGGTGGTGGATGTAGAGCAACTAACTACATAGGCTTTATACGAAAAGCATTAAAAGATGCAGGATATGAAAATA
>CANRAK010000086.1 GCA_947628575.1 uncultured Clostridia bacterium
ATGTTCTTAGAGAGTTAGCACAAAAAGAATGTGACTGCGTTGGAGATGATAGATACTTAATGGGAAAAGGAATGATAGAAAGACTATATGTAAAAACTAAGAGCAAATTAGGTAGCAATAACAGTAATAATGGTAATGTAGAAAAAAGCCCAGATAGACTTGAAATCTTAGAAGAAATAGAAAGGCTTGAAAGAGAAGGTAAGTTTGATGTTGATCCTGAAAAGGATCCACCTACAATAGAACTTACACCAGATAAAGTAGATTACTTAAGGTCAAAAGGAACTAGCAGATTAATGTCAAGATTTGCTAATAAAGCTGGAGAATTGTTCTTAAATGAACTATTAAGAAAAAACAAGCTAATAATAAAAGAAGTTAATGGTATAGAAAATTTAAACTTAATACCAAAGGGTGCAATTATTACATGTAATCATTTTAATCCTTTTGATAGCTTTACTGTAGAAAAAGTTCTAAGATCATCTGGAAAAATGAAAAAACGTAAACTATATAAAGTAATAAGAGAAGGAAATTATACTAATTTTCCTGGATTTTATGGCTTTTTATTTAGAAATTGTGATACACTTCCACTAAGCTCTAATTTAAAAACAATGACTAGATTTATGAAGGCAGTTGAAGAACTACTTAATAAAGGAAACTATATACTAATCTATCCTGAGCAAAGCTTATGGTGGAATTATAAAAAGCCAAAGCCCTTAAAAAATGGTGCATTTAAATTAGCAGCTAAGAATAAAGTGCCAGTTTTACCTATATTTATAACTATGAAAGATAGTGATATTATTGGTGCAGACGGATTTCCAGTACAAGAATATATCGTAAATTTAGCACAACCAATTTTTCCTGATGAGAATTTAAGTGTTAAACAAAATGAGGAAATGATGAAAAATAAGAACTTTGAGATTTGGAAAGAAATATATGAGGATTTTTATAAAATTCCTCTAACATATACAACAATTACTAAAGAGCAGGTTATAGAAGATGAAAAAGAAGCAGATAATTTATTATAAAGATGAATTAAATGACGAGTTTTCAACAGCTAAAATAGTACCTAAGAAGATTGATGGTAATTTTAAGTATATCCATAAAAATCCAATATGGGATATGCTATCATTTGCTTTTCAAAATATATTAAGCATGCCAATAAAACTTTTTTATGTAAGATTTAAGCTTAAGATAAAATATATTGGCAAAGAAAAGTTAAAAGAATATAAAGATAAGGGATATTTTGTATATGCAAATCATACACAGATATTTGCAGATACATTTATTCCTAGTCTTCCTATATTTCCAAAACGTAACTTTTTTATAGTGAATCCAGAAAATATTTCTATGAAACCTTTTGGAAAAATAGTAGAGCTTTTAGGTGCTATTCCAGTTCCTGGAGATACAAAAGCTGCTATAAACTTTTTAGAAGTTATTAAAAAAAGGATAAATAAGAAACAGTCAATTACAATATATCCAGAGGCACATATTTGGCCATATTATACTAAGATTAGACCTTTTAAGGATGTTTCTTTTACATATCCTGTAAAATTAAAAACACCTGTGTTTTGTATGACTAATACTTATCAAGCATACGGTAAGAATAAAGATAAAGTAAAAATGGTAACATATATTGATGGACCTTTTTTCCCAGATGAAGGACTTTTGCCTAAAGAGGCAAAATCTAATCTTAGAAATAAAGTATATGAATGTATGAAAAAAAGAAGTGAAAATAGTAATATAGAAGTTATAAAATACATAAAACAAACAGATGAGAATAGTATTTAATCAAAGGATAAAATTTATATGAAAGATAGTAAAAAAATAATTAGAAGTATTATATTTTTCGTCATATTAATTGCACTAACAGGATATGTGCTATTAGATGGAAAAGATGTATTTGAGATAATAAATATAATTAAATCTGCAGATATTAAATTTGTAGCAATAGGAATTATTTCTATGTGTGTATATTTAACTTTAGAAGGAGTCAATATTGGAAGAACTTTAAAAAAACTAAATGAAAAAAGTAATTTCTTTAGAAATATAAAGTATTCATTAATTGGTTTTTTCTTTAGCTCCATAACACCAGCTGCAAGTGGTGGTCAACCTATGCAGATTTATTACATGTATAAAGATGGAATTTCAGTTTCAAATTCTACACTTGCATTATTAATTAACCTAACAAGTATGCAAATTACTACTATAGGTATAGCATTATTTAGTTTAATATTTAATTATGATTACCTAAATAAATTACTGGTTATTTGTTTCTTAATAGGAATATTTTTAAATTTAAGTGCATTAACTCTTTTAATAATAGGTATATTTTCAAAGAGAATGTCAAAATGGCTAATAAACATGGCTCTTAAAGTTCTTAAGTTCTTTAAAGTAAAAGATTTAGATGCTAAAAGAGAAAAATTTGAAAATGAGCTTCAAAAGTATCAGACAAATGCAGTATATATAAAAAATAATAAATTAATGATGTTAAAAATACTTTTAACAACTATTATACAATTTTTAGTATATTATAGTATAACTTATTGGGTATACAGAGCATTAGGATTTTCTGGACAAAACATATTTAAAATTATATCAATGCAAGCTGTACTTTTTGCAACTGTATCTGGTATACCATCACCGGGTGCTGTAGGAGTAAGCGAAGGTGCGTTTATTGAAATATTTAAAGTTATCTATTCTGAAACACTAATGAGTAGTGCCGTACTATTAAATAGAGGTATAAATTTCTACTTATTTGTTCTAATTTCAGGTATAGTTGTTATAGTAAATCAAATAAGAGTTAATAAGCTAAAAAAAGAAAAATTAGATAAAACAAATGATATAAATGTTGGGGTATAAAAGCTCCAACATTATTTTTTTGTAAAAAAACTTGCTTTAAATACTTAAAAATGTATATAATATAAAATAAAGAGGGAGATAATATGTCATTATTAAATAGTGAAATTAGTGTAAAAGGAAAAAAGAGTATAGTAATATATTTTTCAAGAGCAGATGAAAATTATGCTGTTGGATATGTTACTAAAGGTAATACTGAAATTATTGCAGAATATATAAGAGATATAACTGGTGCAGAGTTATTTAGAGTGGATAGAGATGTACCGTATTCTAAAAGCTATAAAGAATGCTGTGATGAGGCTTTAATAGAAAAGAATAATAATGAAAGACCAAAGCTAGCTAAAATGCTAGATAGTATAGAAGATTATGAAGTAATATATATAGGTTATCCAATTTATTGGGGAACAATGCCTATGCCATTATTTACTCAACTTGAAAGCCTAAATTGGGATGGAAAGATAGTAAAGTTTTTCTCAACTCATGAAGGAAGTGGACTAGGCTCAAGTGAAGAAGATATAATAAGAATATGCAAAGGTGCAACAATACTTCCAGGTATAGATATTCGTGGAAGTATGGTAAGTACAAGTAAAGAAAAAATTGAAAATTGGATTAAATAGATTTTCGTGATTAGTTATAAACTTGTTATTTAATATAAGTTTTAATATTGTTAAACACATATTTTTATGATAAGATTTAGTAAATTAAGAAAGGAAGGTTTTATTATGGAAAAAGCAAAAGTATATTTTATACGAAATATAACACCTGAAAACGTTGTTAATGTGTATAGGGAACTTAATATAGAGTTGCCTGGTAAAGTTGCAGTAAAGGTGCATTCAGGAGAAGAAGGTAATCAAAATTACTTAAGACCAGAGTTTATGAAACCAATGATTGAGTATGTAGATGGAACAGTAGTTGAGTGTAATACAGCTTATGATGGTCAAAGAGATACTACAGAAAAACATGAAAAATTAATGGAAAATCACGGTTGGACTGAATTTTTCGATGTAGATATCATGGATGCAAAAGAAGATAAAGTATTAGAAATACCAAATGGTAAAATACTAAAGAAAAACTATGTTGGAAAAAATATTGAAAAATATGATTCTATGCTAGTACTTTCACACTTTAAAGGACATCCGATGGGTGGATATGGTGGAGCACTTAAACAACTTTCAATAGGTGTTGCTTCAGGAAAAGGTAAAAGATATATCCATTGTGCAGGAAAAGAAGGTGGAAGCTACAATGATATGTTTACAACTGATCAAATTATGTTCTTAGAATCTATGGCTGATGCTGCATCTTCAGTAGTAAAATATTTTGGAGATAATATAGCATATATAAATGTAATGGCAAATATGTCAGTAGACTGTGACTGTTGTAGTGTAGCAGAAGATCCTTGTATGAAAGATATAGGAATACTTGCTTCATTAGATCCTGTAGCAATTGATCAAGCTTGTATTGATTTAGTAAAAAATTCTAAAGATCCAGGAAGAGATCATTTACTTGAAAGAATAAATTCAAGACATGGCACACACACTATAGAAGCAGCAGAAAGCCTAGGAATTGGAACTAGAGACTATGAATTAATAGAAATATAATAATATAAAGTATAAAAAAGGAAAAATACAAAAAATAATTATAAATAGGGAGACATTAAATACAATGTTTCTCTATTTTTTTATAC
>CANRAK010000087.1 GCA_947628575.1 uncultured Clostridia bacterium
CTTGTTGCATATATATCCGTTACTTTTTGATAAAATCTTCTTTCAGATAATCTTATTTCTCTTATTTCTTCAAGTAATTTTTCAAAATAATCTTTATCAATAAAAGAACCGTTTTTCATTCTTTCTTTATCTAATACATAACCTTGAATTGTAAAAGTTTTTAAGACATTAGTTGCCCATCTTCTAAATTGAGTAGCCCTAATTGAATTCACTCTGTATCCTACAGAAATTATTGCATCTAAATTATAGAATTCAATACTTCTTTTAACTTTTCTATTTCCTTCTAATTGAACTAATTCCATTTTGGAATAAGTTGAAGGTTTATCAAGTTCACCATCTGCATATATATTAATTAAATGTTTTGCAATTGCTGGTTGTTCTACATCAAATAATTCAGCCATTGCTTTTTGAGTCATCCAAAGAGTTTCATTTTCATATCTTACTTGAATACCTTTATCTTTTTCTTGTACTTTAAAAGTGATAAACTCTTCAGCACTACTTCTAATCATTAAATCTTTTGCCATTTTCTCATCTCCTTTGCATATGTTTCACCATATTTACCCATTTTAGAATATATTTCAATATCATTTATTCTCTCAAACTATTCTGCATTGCTAGGTGTAAATGTTAATAAATCAACTCATTTTCTAAAGTGTTTAGATTTGCATTATCTTCACCTTGTATATTATCTCTAATTAATCTTTGATTAGTTTGATTTATTCTTAATAAGTTTGCAATTAATTCATCTTAATTCATATTATTTAAATTATATAGCACTAATATAATTACTAAGTGCTACTTATTATAGTTAAATTTTTTTGAATATATTTTTATATAATTATGTCGTCAATTTATAGAAACAACATTGAATTAAACTATGTACCATTATACCATTTTTTGGTGTTTTATTCAACGTTATAGGCTGAATAAAAGTGAATTTTGCATTCACTTCATTGCAAATTTCTTGCAATGTTCTTTATAAAGAGTTTGTAGACTTTAATTTTTTAGACTACTCTTTATTTTTAATTTTCAACCATATATCTTCTATATATCGGTGTTGTTATTATATTTATACTATTTCTTTCATCTATTATTTATTTTTTCTCTTTTATATCATATAGCAACATATTCATTATTTTCTTTGAGCACCATTCTGAATCTTTCACTATTTTTCTTGTTCTTTACTTATTTTTTCACAACATACTTAAAGCCTACTTTCATTTCCTCATCTTTTTTCTTGTTTTATATTATAATAAACATCTGTTCTTCTGTAAAGAGATTTCGGAAAATTTCTTATATAACTTTTCAACATATTTCTACAATATAAAAATATGGAGAGGTATTTCTACATCTCCATATTTTGTTTATTGTTTTATTTTTTCATACTATCTATAGATATTTTTCTTTTTTTCATATTTAAAAACATAATTCCAATTGCGCTAATTATAGTAACTATTACTATTGCAGTAATATTTATATCTCCTGTATCTACCATTTCTAAGATACTAGTAAATATTGTTATTTTTGAAACATTGTTTGTTTTATCTATAGCATTTTTATCTATTTGTTCTTCTTCTACTTTCTTATATGGTACTTCAACTATTTTTCTTTGATCAATATCATCGCTTGATATTACCATAATTTTATTTACTTTAGCTTCTAAGTTATCATTCATAGTCCAATGTACAACTATTTCTTTTTCATCTTCTTTTTCTGGCTCAATGCTAAATGGTTCATTTGTTACTATCTTGTTTGTGTTTGAAATTAATTTCCAATCACTATTTTCATTTTGTACAAATTCTACACCTTCTGGTAAATAACTAACTATACTATCTACTGTACCCTCTGTCTTTCCAATATTTTGTATGTTGGCTTGATATACTATTTTAAATTTTGCATCTTGCAATTCTGTTTCTGGTACATCAAATTTAATTAAGTTATTTGCCATGTTAAAGTTTACCTTTTCACCAGTTAACTCGTTTATTATTTCTTTTACACTTAAATTAGCTACAAAGTCTGTGTAAGCTACATATATTTCTACATCAGATTTATTAGCTGTACTTCCTTCGCTATATGCTATGCTTTCTTTTCTTATATCTGTTTGTTCTACTTCTGTAGATACTATAAGATTTTCTTCTATCATATCTTCTTGTGTAACTTTAAATACCATCTCAAGACTTCTTGACTGTGATGTTGCAAGCTCATTATCTACACCATTATCAAAAGAATATTTTGATGTATGATATAGTACTTCATCATTTTCTAGCTCAGAGTTATCTTCAAATATTCTAGCAAATAATCCATTTTCTTCTGCTATCCATTCATATTCAATATTTGTTTCATCTTCTTTAACAAATTCAAGTCCTTGTGGAATTTTAACTTTTACATTTTCAATATATCCAGCTCCAACTCCTTCATTTACTATGTCTATTTTTATCTTTACTATATCACCTAGTCTAACTTTTGGTAATTCAGTCACACCATCTTCAGTTTCAACTATCTCTCCATTTATTTCAGATACATACGAATTTATATTCATTTCTGGTGCATCTGGTTTTGTTATTTCTACCATAACTTCCCCATACTCTGGTTGTATTATTTCATAATTAGATGCATCTGCCCCTTCTAATACTATTTCACCTACGTTTACTCTCCAGTTTCCTATATCTGTATTCTCTGAAATTCCTGTTTCTGGTACTACAGCATAAACATCATCGCCATCTATTTTTCTATCTAAAGTTGAGCCCTCTAGTTTTACTACATTGTTTTTATCATACTTTTTACTTTCAGCACGTAAATCTTCTACTTTTACTTTTCTTCTTGTAATTTCAACATTTAAAGCTTCCTTTTCTGGTTGTACTAATACGTAATTAGATGAATCTTCTCCTTCTAATACTATTTCATCTAAATTTACATTATATTTTCCAACTATTACATCATCTATTGTTCCAGTTTGTGGTAGTACAAAAGTTACATCATCTTCTGACTCTATTCCTACTAGTTGTCCGCCACTTACATTTACTACATTTGTTTTATCATATTCTCTATTTTCTATAACTATATCTTCTATTGTTATATGTTTAGGACTTATTACTACGTCTACATCTGTATGTTCTGGTTGTGTTAATGTGTAATTTAAAGCATCTGCTCCTGTTAGTGTTATCTCAGGTATTGTTACGTTATATGTTCCTACTTGATTACTGTCTGCAGTTCCTGTTTGTGGTAGTACAAAGTTTACTTCATCTCCTGATTCTACTCCTACTAACTCTCCACCTGTTAAGTCTACAACATTAGATTTGTTATATTCTCTATCTGTTGCATCTATTCCTGTTATTGTTATATGTTTTGGACTTATTATTACATCTACATCTGTATGTTCTGGTTGTGTTAATGTGTAGTTTGAAGCATCTGCTCCTGTTAGTGTTATCTCAGGTATTGTTACATTGTGTGTTCCTACTTTTTCACTATCTGCAGTTGCTGTTGCTGGTAATACAAATTCTACTGTATCGCCATCTTCTACTCCTACTAATTCTCCTCCAGTTAAGTCTACAACATTAGATTTGTTATATTCTCTATCTGTTGCATCTATTC
>CANRAK010000088.1 GCA_947628575.1 uncultured Clostridia bacterium
AAATATTCACAAGTATATTTTGCAATGCACTATGGAACTACTAGATATTTAAAATGTCCAAAATGTAATAAAAGAAGCTGGAATAAAAAAGTACTTACAAAATAATAATTTACAATTTGTATAAGCAAGTAATTATTTACAATTACTTGCTTATTTGTTATACTCTAATTAGAAAAATAGAACTTTGTAGAGGAGAATAAATATGAAAAATAATATAAGTACAGGTAATGCAGGAGAATATTTTGTTGCTGGTGAATTAGAACGACACGGATATACAGTAGCAGTACCTATGTCTAATACAAAAGATTTTGATATTTTGGCGATTAATAGAGAAACATATAAGCAATTTGCTATTCAAGTAAAGACAACTAGTTATAAACAAAAGTCATGGACTTTAAGTGAGAAAAATGAAAAATTAGTTGGAGATAATATAATTTATTTTTTCGTATCTTTAAACGAATTAGACATACCAGAATATCATATTGTTCCAAGTAAAATAGTAGCTGATGCAATCAAAACTGAACACAGTATATGGTTAAATACTCCTGGAAAAGATGGTCAAAAACATAAAGATAACACTATTAGAAAGTTTCAAGACAAAGAAGATAAATATATAAATAATTGGAGTATTTTGAATAATTAGACAAATATAAACAATATTTTTTTATGAATATATTAGAAAAATTTTGTAGGAGAAGTTGTGGTATGTTTAAATGTATTAATGAATGCCCTAAAGGAGCATTAGATTTAGAATAAATTATAACAACAAATAACATATAAATTTAATAACTTAGGAGTGATTGTATGAACTATGTAAATAAAGGAAAAAGGGATATATTAATATTTCCAAAATTTGAAAATATTTTAGAAATTGAAAAAATAAGAGAAAAGTATGATGAGTTATATGGAATACTACCACCACATATTACATTAGCATTTCCTTTTAGAAATGATATTTCTAATGCTAAGCTAAGAGAACAATTACAAGCGATTACTAAAGATATTAAGCCATTTAAAGTAAAGTGTAAAGGAATAACTTTAAGAAAAGATGAAAGAGTAAATAGCTATTATATATTTTTAAATATTCTTGAGGGTAAAGATAAAATCTATGAAATACACGATAGAATTTATACTAATATATTAAAGGATATAGATATAAAAAAGTATAATTATGAGCCTCATATAACACTTGGAAATACAGATGATTTTGATGAAAAGGTAGAGTTAAATGAAGAATTTGAAACTATAATTGATAGTATTATATTAGAAACAATAGGAGAAGATGAAAGCTCTATTATAGAATTTGAGATAAAATTATAATTTATTTGATAATATAAAGCAGGTGATAATTGAAAATCACTTGCTTTTATGTTATTATGAGTTATGTAAGATGGAGATGAGTAAATGAAGATAAAAATAAAGAGTGAGGATGAATTATATAATTCTTTTGATAAATTTGGAGAAACATTAAGTGAAGATTTAATATCATATATAAATAATAAATCAGAAGTCAGTCCAATAAAGCAAAAGGAAGATATAGAAATAGTTTCTTCAAGCAAAATAGATGAAGAAAGATTTAAAAAGTCTTTTGAAAAATATTGTAATGAACAGTTAACATTGATAAATAGACAGCAAGCAATAAATAGAACAAAGCAGATAGGAATGTTATTTGTAGGAATAATATTTATTATATTTTCATTAGTATTAGCAGATAGAATAAATATTTTAATTATAGAAATTATTTCAACTATAGGCTCTTTTTCAATATGGGAATCTGCAAACAGTTGGTTACTTCAAAGCAAAGTGATTAAATTTAATAAAATGAGAGCTCTTAAGTTAAAAAATAGTGAAATAAAATTTGAAAAAGAACAATAAAAGGAGATTGTGTAAATGGAAAAATCAACAAAGAATAAGAGTTTAATCATTGTAATATCATTACTTATAGTTATAATTTTTGTATTAGCAATATTTATGGCAGTTATAATTACTAAGTATGATAATCTAGAAGATAAATATGAAGATAAGTATGAGGAAAGATATAATGAAAATGATACAACTATAAATAATTCAAAAACAGAAGAAGATTATATCTCAAAAGATAAGGCTTTAGAAGTTGTCTTAAATGATTTAAAAATAACAAAAAATGATATTTATGATTTAGATATCGAATATGAAAATAAAAATAGATATGATGGTGTAGTAATTGAAATTAATTTCGATTATGATGGATTTGAGTATGAGTACTATCTTGACGTAAAAAATGGAAATATTTTAGATTCATTTAAATCAAGAGATTAAAAAAATGTAGTACTTTAAGGAGAAAAATATATATGAAAATAATAACTATATGTGGTAGTATGAAATATAAAGAAGAAATGATGAAGATTGCAGAAGAATATACTAAAAAAGGTAATTGCGTACTTACTCCTATATATCCTACTGGAAATATTAATGAGTATTCTAAAGATGATATTAAAATTATGAAAAATATGCATCTTGAAAGAATAAGATTATCTGATGCTATATTAGTTTTAAATATGGATGGATATATCGGAAATAGTACTAAAAATGAAATAGAATTTGCAAAATCACTTAAAAAAGAAGTAATTTATTTTAATAAATAGCAAGTGACTAATCTCACTTGCTATTAAACTTCTGGTGTATAAAGTAAAGTTATTCTTCGTCCATCTATTTTTATAAATTGTTCATCTTTTAAATATCTAAGTTCCCTAAACATTGCAGAACGATTTATTGAAAAGTAATCTGCAAGTTCTTTTAGACTAGTTTGCAAATATATATTTTTTGAACGAGTCTTTGTATATTCAGCTTTAAAATATTCAAGTAATTTATCTCTTATTGTTTTTTGAGTTAGTATTTTTATTCTCTCATTTTGTTCTTTAAGTTTTAAATAAATAATATTCAAAAGATTAATTATAAAATTATTGTAATAATTGTAACATGTATAACTTAAATTTATTAAATTATTGTAATCAATAACCAGAACGCTAGTATTTTCAAGGGCTCTAATCTGACAGTCGGTATTTGCAATAATAGAAATGCTACTACCAAAGACACTATTTTTAAAAAGCTCTTCTATAAGACTTTCTTCACCGTTATAGTCGATATTTACTATGTTTGCGCGCCCATTAAGTAAAATACATACGACATCTTCACCTTTTATTGTCTGTAAAATCTCTTGATTTTTATTAAAATTAAAAATATGTGACCCAAGTAGCTTGAAAAGCTTGTGCTTTTGGGATTCGGATAAATTAGCAAATGGTGTGTCCATAATATCACCCAAAATTATTTTAACACAATTGCAAAAAAGTTGCAAATGCACCTTTTAAAAATTATATAATTACTTATATAATTATTGTAGTAAAAAGAAGAAATAAATTCTTTTTACTAGAAAGTAGAGGGGTATGGAAAATGAAAATAGTAAAGAGAGATGGTCATATAGTAGATTATGATCCAATGAAAATTGAAGTTGCTATAAAAAAAGCAAATAAAGAAGTAAGAGGCAAAGAAAAAGCCACAGAACAAGAGATAAAAGAGATAATACAATATATCGAAGACTTAAACAAAAA
>CANRAK010000089.1 GCA_947628575.1 uncultured Clostridia bacterium
ACACCTACAATTAGCATTAATACTATAACAATTATTAATATTATATTTCCAATATTTCTTTTTTTATTTGCCATATCTCATAGCCTCCATAACAATTATGATTATTATACCATATATTATTTTTATGTTCAAGGAAATAATAAAATACACTTACTGTTTTAAAGCAAGTGTATTTATATTATTATAATCTAGTGCTATTATCATTATTTTTATCTAGATTTGCCATTTGAGTATACATCATAGTTGATGCAACATCAGTATGACCTAATAGTTCTTGGACTGTTTTAATCTCAGCGCCATCTTCTAACATGTGAACAGCAAATGAGTGTCTTATTGTATGTGGTGTTATGTCTTTGTCTATTTTTGCTTGTTCTTTATATTGTTTTAATATTTTCCAATATCCCTGTCTAGTCATTTTTTGTCCGTTGGTATTAATAAATAGAGTTTTTTCTTCTTCAGTTCTTATTAATAGTGGTCTAACTTTGTTCATATATTCTTTTAAACATTTTAAAGATAAGTTTCCTAGTGGGATATGTCTTTCTGTATTCTTTTTCTTAACTTTAATGTATCCATTAGTTAAATTAACATCTTCAACTCTTAGTGAGATAAGCTCAGTTACTCTTATACCTGTAGCATATAGTATCTCAAGCATAGTTTTATCTCTTTGACCTTTAAGCTCAGATAGATTTGGTTGCTCTAATAGTTTTTCTATTTCAGCTTTAGTAAGTATTAAAGGCTCTTTTCTATCTACCTTAGGAGCTTCTACATCTTCTGCAATGTTAACCTCTGCTAATTTTTTATTTACTAAATATCTATAAAAAGCTTTAATTGAAGCTGTACTTCTTGATATTGTAGAATTAGATTTACCTTCTGCAATTAGATGGTTAATATATTCCTGCATATCTTCTTTTGTTAAATCGAAAATCTTTTTACCTTGTTCTTCAAAATAGTTACTAAATTGAACTATATCCCTCTCATATGATGCAAGTGTGTTTTGAGACGCTTGTCTAGCTTTTAAGCTATCGATGAATTCATCAATTATTATTTTCATTTTCAGTCCTCCATTCGTAATCACTTGTTATTTTACACTATTTCTGCGCTTTTTGCAAGCTTTTTAGCAAAAATTATGTAATGTTTCTATGTTTAGTAACATTATTGTTTAAATATTAGAATAAATATTCAAAATAACTGATGTCATAAGCTGTTCTATTACAAGTGAAAATGATATTAATGAAAACGAAATAATAAACCAATAGATATATTTTACTATATCTTTTAACTCAAAATTACCGTTACGTATACTAGAAAAAATTCTAATTATATTTGTACAAATTACTACATAACCCATTAAAGATAAAAATAGTGGCAATACTATACCTAAAAAAACTGTAGCAATTCCTTTTAAGAAACCAAATATTGAAAATAACGTAGCAATATATATTCCTGTTACTATTGCTTTTAATATGACAAATAACAGTACTAGCATTGGTGCAATAAAAGTAAGTAAAGATAAATGTAATAATGATATAAAAATAATATTGTTTTTTAGTCCATTAGCTATTATATTTATACCTTCGAAATTTTCTTGCTTTGTCATATCTAAAATATTTCTCATTACATCTATATATTCATTTTTTACACTTTGAAAATTAAATAATACTACCCCTATTATTACTCCAAGTGCATATACTACTAGTATTTTTATTATAGTAGAAAAATTCTCTGCTATATACTTTTGTATATTTTTATTCATAAAAAATCACCATATAACACTCTATGCTATATGGCAAATTATTATGCAAATTTTTCTCTTTGCTCTACTGCTAATCTATCACACCTATTATTTAGTTCATCATCTGCGTGGCCTTTTACTTTTAAAAAAGTTACTTTATGAATTTCTAGTAATTCTAATAGTCTTTCCCATAGTTCTACATTTTTAACAGGCTTTTTATCTGCTTTTCTCCATCCGTTATTTTTCCATGAGTTAATCCAACCCATTTGTATAGAATTTACTACGTAAGCGCTATCACTATATACTTCTACCTCACATGGTTCTTTTAGCATTTCTAACCCTTTTATTACTGCTAGCATCTCCATTTTATTATTAGTAGTATTCTTTTCTCCTCCAGATATTTCTTTTTCAATTCCATTATATATTAATATAGCACCATAACCACCAGGTCCTGGATTTCCACTACAAGCACCGTCTGTATACAAAATAACTTTTTTCATAATTCCTCCATCCATTGAAATAAGCAAAGCTTTATGCTAAACTTATTATATATATTAACATAGAATTATTACAATATCAAGAAAGAAGTGATATAAATGAAAATAGTAGGGATAATAGCTGAGTTTAATCCGTTCCATAATGGACACAAATATCTAATTCAAAAAGCTAAAGAAATTACAAATGCAGATGTAGCATTATGTATTATGTCCGGTAACTTCACACAACTTGGAAATATATCTATAGTAGATAAATTTAAAAGAGCACAAGTTGCAATACAAAATGGTGTTGATGTAGTAATAGAGTTGCCAACAATATATGCAACTGCAAGCTCCGAATTTTTCGCTCGCGGTGCTGTTAATATATTAAACAGTATGCATTGTATAGATTATATATGTTTTGGAAGTGAAACTGCTAATATTAAAGAGCTTACAGAGATTGCAAATAAATTGATATTTAATGATAAACAAATATGGAATAATATAACTGAAGAACTTAGAAATGGAATTTCTTTTGCTACTGCTAGACAAAATGCTATAAGCAAGTTCCTTACTAAATATGAAACAGATATATCTTCTTTACCTAATAACATTCTTGCTATTGAATATATAAAAACATTAATAAAGCTAAAAAGTACAATAGAGCCAATTGCAATTAAAAGAACTGAGCAAGAAAATATAACTAGTGCTACTAATATTAGAAATATGCTTTATAACGATAAAAACATATATAGTATACAAAAATACGTACCAAATACAACGCACTTAAGTAACTTCTTATTTAACGATAATATGTATACATTACTAAAGTATGCTATTATATCTAAGGGAACTAGGTATATTGCAAATATAAACGAAGTAACTGAAGGGTTAGAAAATAAAATATATAACGAAATAAATAATTCTAAAAATTATGATGAGTTTATACAAAATATAAAAAGTAAAAGATACCAATTAAGTAAGATTAAAAGAATATTAGTTAATATATTACTGGATATAACTAAAGAAGATTTTATATCTCTTAATGCAGAAAATAATGCATATATTCATATACTTGCAATCAATTCAAGTAAGAAAAAGGAAATACTTTCACATATAAATCAATATGCTAACGTTCCTGTAATAACTTCAATTAATGATGATATAATTAAAAATCTAGATGTTACTATTGGTAACTCACTTTCATTAGATATACAAGCAAGTAATATATATAGCATTATATCAAATGAAAATATAAACAAAGATTATACAAATAAAATATAAAAAAAGAACTTGGTCTAAACCAAGTTCTTAAATTTTACTATATTAATTCAATTATAGCCATATCAGCG
>CANRAK010000090.1 GCA_947628575.1 uncultured Clostridia bacterium
CATCTTTTTCTTTTATGCTACTATAAAAATAGAGGTAAAAGTATGAAAAAGAATATAGTTATAATAATCCTTATTATAGTAATACTAGGTCTAACAGGCGGATTAATATTTAGCATATATAAGCTATCTAATAAGAATAATGAATTAAGTGCTGTAACTCAGGAAGTAGATGAGTTACGTGAAAAAGTTGAAAATAGTGCACCAGCTGTAGAGGAAGAAAAAGAAGAGGTAAAGGTAATACCTGCTATTGACTCAAATAATATTACATCATATGATGGTACAAAAATTAACCCAATTATTAATTTATATCCAAGTAATTCTAGTTCTGCAGGAATATTATTAAGTTATTCTAGTAATAAAGTTAGAATAAATGTAAACAGAGCAGAAGCAGTTAATTACTATATGGAAGTTGCACAAAATGATGTATATAAAGAATTAGATGAATTTGATGCAAATATTGTTCAATTAAGTATTATGGCTACAGGTCAAGCACCTGGTGGTGAGAAGATTATGATACTTCTAGATGATGGTAATGTATATTATCTAAATGGAAGTGATGTTGTTAAAGGAGATTTTACAGTACATAAAGTAGAATACTTAAGTGATATAGTTAGATTAAGTTCAGCTAATATTTCAAGTCCTGATGGTATGGGATATATTGGAATTATAGCTCAAAAAATAGATGGAGCAGCAATACTTCTAGATACTGCTAATATGTAAGATAAATATAAAAAGTATAGCATAGTATATAATTTGCTATACTTTTTCTTTTTTCTGTGATAAAATAAACTGTATAAGGAGAGACGAATATGAATACTAAAAATAAAATAGTAATAGTTACTTGTATAATTGTAATAGTACTAGCTATAGGAATAGCAGTTGCTTTTTTCAGTATTAAAAATAATGGAAATGGTACATTTGTAAAGACAGAAAATGAAGGCGCAACAAGTAGTATAGATGTTGCAACAGATATGACAAGTGATGAATTAGGTAATTAGATAAATTAGGAGGTTTGTATATGAAAAGATATATTTCGACATTTATTCTTTTAGTATTAGTTATATTTCTTGTTATAGCATTAGGATTTTCTCTTAAAGTAATAATACAAAAAGACAAGGATATAGCAACTTTAACACAAGAGAATACAGATTTAAAAAATACTGTAGAAAACTTAAATACTACAATAAACAATCTTCAAAGTAGTAATAAGGAAAAAGAAGAACCAAAAAAAGAAGAAGTTGTTAGCGATAACTTAGTATTATTTGATGAGAGTAAATTGGAAAATAAAGAGGAAAATACTAGTGTTGTGCCTAGAATATATGCAACAAATAACATACTATCTGTTAGTGTAGATAATAAAAATAAAGCATTAACATTAGACTTAAATGCTGAACTTGCAAGACAAGTTTATGGATATGCTGGACAAAATGATGAGCATACTATAGCAGGTCTTAATAAGAATATTGTAGATGTTAAAATAGTAGCTACTGGTAATTCAGCAAGTGGGCTAAAAGTTGTAATGCTTATGGAAGATGGTACAGTAAGATATATTAATATGAGCAGTATTTTAGATAAAACTTATGCAATAAATGATATAGCTAATCTAAATAATGTTGTAAGACTATATGAGGTAACTGTAAGTACATCAGATGAAGTATCATCTAATGTTGTGGCAGTAAGAAAAGATGGTAGTTCTTCACTAATTAAATGGGAGTAATGGTATATGGAAAAAATAGAAGAACTATTAGAAGACGAGAATATAACTCTAGAAGATATATATAATAAAATAAAAAGTAATAAGCTTAATGCCAGTGCTGTTATATCAAATTCTAAATTTAAAGAGAAGTTATATAATACGTTAAATGAAGATGGTTGTTCATATTCAAGCGTAAGGGATACAATGGACGTATTTGGTGCTAAGTCTTGTATGGATAATTTAGATTTAGATAAGATAATGTCTAGTCCTAATTCATATAGATTTTTTGTAGCAATAAACGAAAATGATAAGGATGCATTAATAGATAAAGTTTCAAAAGATGATAAGTATTTCAAATACTATTTTAATAATATAGATAATTTATACTCAACTTTAGATACTTGCGATTATTTACAAATAAAAGATATTGTATCAAAGCTAGATAAAATGGAAGAAAAGCCTGCAAATGTCAATTACTTTTTTAGTGGTATATCTGATGAGGCAAAAAAAGGATTAATGAAAGATAATTTATCTAATGATACAACACTAAATATTATTAAAACACTAGGAAAAAAAGAAAAGCAAAATTTTATTAACAATGACCCTAGAGCATTATTTATGTATAAAGATATGAATGTTCTTGCCATGATTAAAGATGGTATTCAATTTCCAAATGATATACTAAAGCAAGATTATTTTTTTGAAACTTTAAAAGGAAAAGACTTTGTAGAGTTTAGAAAAAACATAAATGAATTATATAAAAATAGCTATTCTTATGATATTCAAAATAAAATAGAAAAATATAGGGAAAGTATAATTAGGGATTATAATCCAGACACTCAAATGTTTAATTCATATAATATTTCATCAGAAGATGACCTTGAAAGAATAGATAATAGTAAAGATACACATATACTAGATTCAGAAGTAAAATATAGAATGCACGTAAATATAGAAGATAAAGATAAACTAAAAAAATCACTTCAAGAGGAGAGTGCAAATAAACTATCTGCTGTTGTTTTAGATGCACTATTTGAAGATACTAAGAATAATGTTGGTATAAATATTAATGAAATGCTAAGATATACATCAAAGACAGATGGAAAATTATTAGATAATGATAGCTTAGAAATGTATAAAAAAATTAGTGATATAGATAATTTATCTGGTAATGAAATATTAGAGATGTATAATGAGTGTAAAGATAAAAATCTAATGGGAAAATTATATGAAGATATGAACACTTTAAAGAAAGACTCGTATAAGAAAATAAGTGAATGTGTATTTAAAGTAAAAGATGATGTAAAAGAGTTTTCACCTGTAGAAACTGAGAAAAATGATGTTGAAACATATAAATTTAAAGGTGACCCTTTTTACATGGTAGTTAGGTCACTAGAAAATGGATATAGAGAGGGTACTAATAATGCACATAGCTCTTATAGTTTAATATCAGATGAAAATCTTAATGTATTTAATGATACAGGTTTTTTATATGGTTATGATAATATAGACCCAAATAGTATAGAAAATGTATTTGAAAGTGATTCATATACAGTAAATTCAAATGAAGAAATAACAAATAGACCAAATAGAATAATGACACCAGAAGAAATTGTAAAATCAGACTCTAGCTATAGTGAAATTAATATTAAAAACAAGATAAATGAAAACTATGATGGGAAAACAGATTTAAATAAGTATAAAGAAATGAAACCATCATATATTGTTGCAATGCAGGAAATAACAGAAGAACAAATTGAGGAAAGTAAAAGGCTAAATATTCCAATTGTTGTTATAGATAGAGAACGTTACAAGGATAGA
>CANRAK010000091.1 GCA_947628575.1 uncultured Clostridia bacterium
GAAAATCTTTAGGACATGTACAGTGTCCTTGCATTTCTTCATACGTATGTTTAACAATTTTATCTTCTAATGAATGGAAAGTAATAATTGCAAGTCTTCCACCATTATTTAAAGATAAAATACTATCTTCAACTGCTTGTTTAAGTTTTTCTAGCTCTTGATTTACTTCAATTCTTATTGCTTGAAATACTCTTTTTGCAGGATGTTGTTTTTCATTTAAAGCTCTATTTGGCATTGCACTTTTAATTATATCTACAAGCTCAAATGTTGTTTCTATCTTTTTATTTTCACGTGCTAAGCATATTTTTCTAGCTATTTGTCGTGAATATTTTTCTTCACCATAGTCTAAAAAAATTCTATATAATTTTTCTTCATCATATTCATTTACTACATTATATGCAGATTTTTCGTCTTCTCTGTTCATTCTCATGTCTAACTTTGCATCATGCATATAGCTAAATCCTCTATCTGCTTCATCCAGTTGATATGAAGATACTCCTAAATCTAAAAGTATTCCATCAACTCCATCTATATTTAGCTCTTTTAATATGTTTATTATATTTGCATGATTATCATGAACAGTCTTAAAATTATTAAATTCACTAAGCTTTTTAGTAGCAGCCTCAATAGCATCTAAATCTCGATCTATCCCTATTAGCATACCACTACCATTTAATGAAGATAAAATATGGTATGAATGTCCGCCACCACCAAGTGTACCATCAACATAAATACCATCTTTTTTAATCTTTAAATTTTCTATACATTCATTTAATAATACTGATTTATGTTTGAATTCCATCTTTACCTCATTTATTCTTTATTTTTGTATTATATAATTTAATCTTTTGTATATTTTTTATTTATCTTTTGTTTATTTAAAATTTTATCTTTTGTTCATTTTACTTTTTTCTTTTGTATATTAATATTTTATCTTATGTTTATATATCTTAAATGCCAAGTTCTGACATTTGAGATGCTATTTTAGAAACATCAAGAGAATCTGATGTTGTATATTGGTTCCAATTATCTAAGTCCCATACCTCTGCTCTAGTTGCAACACCAACTATAACTACATCTTTTTTTATATTTGCATAATCTCTTAAGTTTTGTGGTATATTTATTCTACCTTGCTTATCTACTTCACATTCAGTAGCACCTGCAAAGAAAAATCTCATAAAACTTCTTGCATCTTGATTAGTAAGAGGCAACTGTTTTAATTTGTTTTCAAATGTTTCCCACTCATTTTTTGAATACATAAATAGGCAGTTATCTAGACCTTTTGTTACTACAAAAGACTGACCTAAGTCGCCTCTAAACTTTGAAGGCACACTTACTCTACCTTTTACATCTACATTATGTCTATATTCACCAAGTAACATTTGATTCACCTCTTTTCCACAGTTTACCACTTCATACCACTTTAACCACATTTTATTATAAATAATTATAAAAATCAATAGTTTTTGGAAAAAATTTTTAAAAATTTCTTAAAAAATAAGTCGTTTTAATGCAGGTTAGTTTACTTAATTAGTCAAAAATCTAACTAAAAAGTAGTTACATAAAAGTTAGATTTTTTTAACATTTATTTCTACCTTTTCCACTTTTTCAATTTATTATAGCAAAGTATATTAACATAATTTTGTTTATTTCGAGTAACTATTTTGAAATAGACAAAAGAAAAAAATATTATTAAATAAGTGTGTGATTTAAGATTACTTTTTCTCAAAAATCACACACTTTTTTTAACATTTTTGTTTTTTTCTTATTAAATTAACACTATTTTTTATAACATTTGCTATTCTATTCATTTCAGAAATGGTATTTTCTGAAGATAAAGTTATTCTTATAGCACTATTTTTTTGACCAATTGCTTCTAAAACATGGGATGGTTTACCACTACTAGAATTGCATGCACTACCACTAGAGGCACAAATCCCATTCATTATTAAAAATACCATAAGTTCAGAAGAATCCACTCCATCTATACTTATATTAAGATTACTACTTATTCTATTTTCCATATCGCCATTTATCTTTATACCATCTATATCATTTACTAGCTTTTCAAGTAGGTAATCTCTTAATCTTTTTTCTTTTATATTATTTGAATGCAAGTTTTGATATGTTATCTGCAATGCTTCTTTTATACCTACTATCGCTGCTACATTTTCTGTTCCAGGTCGTATACCATTTTCTTGGTGTCCACCACAAATAACATTATCTAATTTTATACCTTTTTTTACATATAACACGCCTACTCCTTTTGGTCCATTAAATTTATGTCCTGACATACTAAGCATATCTAATTTCGAGCCATCCACTTTTATATGTGGAATTGCTTGTACTGCATCAGTATGGAAAAATATATTTTTTTCTCTAGCAATTTTAGCAATTTCATATACATCTTGTATAGTACCTATTTCATTATTAACATACATTATAGTAATTAAAATTGTATCATCTCTTATTGCCTCTTTAACCTTATTTACATCTATAATTCCATTAGCTTGAGTATCTATATATGTAACATCAAAACCTTCTTTTTCTAACTTTTTACAAGTATTAAGTACTGCTAAATGTTCAAATTTTGATGTTATAATATGTTTTCCTTTATCCTTATACATATTTGCTATTCCTTGTATTGCTATATTATCTGCCTCTGTGCCCGAACCTGTAAAATATATCTCGTCAGAGCTTACATTAATCATTTTAGCTATACAGTTTCTACTATCATCTATAGCCTTTCTTGATATTTTTCCAAAATCATATATAGTAGATGCATTAGCATAATTTTCTCTTAAATACGGAAGCATTTTTTGTAATACTCTCTCATCAAGCTTTGTTGTAGAACTATTGTCTACATATATATATTTATTCATAAAAATCACATCCTATTTTATTGTATGAATAAATATTTTTTTAGTGAAAAAAGAACTACAAAAGTAGTTCTTTTACAGCACAGATTGTTATATAATTATCCACTTACCGTCTCTTTTTCCGTTGCTTCTTTTTATTAGATTTTTTTCTTGCATTTCTTTCATTATATTTTTTACTGTTCTAACAGATTTATTTATCTCTTTTGCTATTTCTTCTTGTTTAATATTTTCATTATTTTTAATAATATTTATAATTACCTGTTCCTCTAAAGTATATTTTTTATTATCTATGTTTATGCTATCTTTTTCACTTTTATAATCTATATGAGTATATCTATTTTTAAGTTCATAGTTTGTATTAGTTAATAAATTAAAGAAGAATTTTTCTAAGTAAGAGGTATCCTCAAAAATATTTTTTTCAAAATTCTTATAGTTTGCTCTAACAAGTGCATTTCTAAAATACCAAGAATTTTTAGCAAATACATCATTATTTATTTTAAAGCCAAAAGTTTTCAAATATTTTATTATAAATACTGCTGTTGTTCTAGTATTACCTTCACAAAAAGGATGTACTTGCCAAATATTAGATGT
>CANRAK010000092.1 GCA_947628575.1 uncultured Clostridia bacterium
TAGAAGGAGCTATCTATCAAATATATAGATATGACCCAGAAACAGATGATTACACAGAATATGTTTATGATATAACAATAGACCATAAAGATAGTGAAGGTTATTGGTGTGCAGAATCAGACTGGTTACTAGTTGGAAAATACTGTGTAAAAGAAAAAATTAAAAGTTCAGAAATGGTAGATGGAAAACAAGTAAATTACTCTTATGCAGAGGGATATTTAGTAGATCCAAATACATATTATTATGAACAAAAACCAGATGAGCAACTTGGAGAAACATCATATCATGTAGATGAATCTAAGGAAGAAGTTGCAAGAGGAACATTAAAAGTAATAAAATATAATAATGTACCTTATGAAACTGAAGATTCACCAGCAAAAGGAGCAATATTAAGATTAACATTAGATTCAAATCCAGATATATATTATGATGTAACAATAAATGAATATGGACAAGGAGAATTTATTGATACAAATGATGAACTTCATTCAACATCAATAAAAACAAATTATGGATATAAATACTATCCATACACAATACCTTATGGAAAATATACAGTAAAAGAGATAAAAGAAAGTGATACAGGAGTACACTTATACATACAAACAGAAGATGTAGAAGTTGCAAAAGTAGATGGAGAAAAAGTTGCAAGACAAGGTGAAATTGAGTATAGAATAGAAGCAGATGAACCAATTCCATTCTTATTCAATATAATTAAAAAGGACAAAGATACAGGAAATGTAGTTCAATTAAAAGGAGCAAAATTTAAAATTTGGGATTGCACAAACAATTGCTTTATAGAACAAAAACTACATGATGGTTCACACGAAGATATCTATACATTTGAAGTAAATGATAAAGGATATTTATATACACCAGATGAGTTATATCCTGGAGATTATATAATATATGAAACACAATCACCTCAAGGATATTACTTAGAGGATAGTTATAGATTACCAGAAAAAGAAGAAGATTATGGAAAAGTTGGTGGAAAGAGAGTAACAGTAAGAAAAGATACATTACAAATTCCAGAGGATATGGAATATCCAGAGGGTGGAACATATCTAGGACAATTTATATATAAAGTAGAAATAGAAGATAGACCATTAAAAGGCGTAATTGAATTATACAAAAAAGGTGAAATGTTTACACAAATAAAAGATACAGAATATGATGTAAACGGAGAAAAATTTAATGGAAAATATCCTCTATATTCAGAAGAAGGACTAAATAATGTTACATTTAGAATAACAGCTGTAAACGATATTTATAGTCCAGATGGAACTACAAAATATAGAGATAAAGGTTGGAGTACAACAATGACAACTGGTGCAAATGGAGCAGAAGATGGAGTTGCTGTATCAGAAGAATTATATAATGGTGAATATTTAGTAGAAGAAATAGATACACCAAAAGGATATTTACCTTGTGATCCATTTAATGTTGTAATAGATAATCAAAATCCATTAGAAAGAGTAAAAATAGAAAATAAAGAAGCAGGAAATATATATTTACCAATTAAAGTTAGAATAGATAAAGAATTTGAAAGAGAAAAAGAAGATGGTGTACTTTATAACATTTTAGATTCAAAAGAAGAAAAAGCATTTGCTATTTTGGGTATATATAATGCTGAAGAATTAACTGCAGTAAATGGACAAGTAATACCAGAAGGAACATTAATTCAAACTCTAAAAGTAGTAGAGGGAGAAGGATATGTAGAAACATGTAAATTACCAGATGGAGAGTACTTCTTAGAAGAATTATACACAAGTTCACCATTTACAATAATAGATAAAGAAACAGATGCACCTCATAGATACGACTTTACTGTTGTTCATAAAAAAGGTGAATTTACAGAACAAGAAGTAAAATACGAATTAACTAACACATATCCAACAGGCGACTTATATGTTGTAAAAGTATCAGATACAGGAGTTGAACAAGCAGCAGGTATAACACTTAGAGGTAATGATGACACAAGAGAAAGAATTAAAGAATTTGTAGATGAATATACTAATACAGCACAACTTCAAATAGCAAATGGAGAAATGGATTTAGGATATGCTATAAATAAAACAGTAGAAGACTTCAAAGTTAATAATGAATTTGTTCTTTCATCACCAGCAGAGTATGTTGTATATACTGATGCTGACTGTACACAAAAATTAAGAGTTTCAAGAGATGGCGGAACTACTTATGAAGATGTAAAATTAATACCAAATAGAAATGAAGATGGTTACTACAATGGTTCATATTCACTAACAGGATTACCAGTTGGACAATATTATGTAAAAGAAACAGAAGGACCTGTATATGTTGATGAAGATGGAGTACCACATAAATATGAAGTAGAAGAAGAACCAATTCTAGTAGAAGTAATGGGGGATGGACAAGAAGCATTAAATGGAAATAACATAATATTTAGAGTATTTACAGATGAATCACAAAAATCTCAAATAGATAAAAGAGATATGTTTACAGGAAAAGGTATACCAAATTGTCATTTCACAATAACAGATGAAGATGATAATGAGTTATTAGATTTTGTAACATTTGGTGATGGAACTGCAGAAATACCAACAGATATTTTTGAAGATGGAAAATATTATTATTTCACAGAATTGGAAGCACCAGGATTCCCATATTATGATGGAGATACACTATATGAATTAAATACAGAGCCACATAAATTTAGAGTAGAATATGAAGAAGAAACAGATAGTTGGAAATTCTTTGGAAAAAATCAAGATGAATATGGAAATGAATATGGTGAAGAAGTAGAAAAACCAGTAATATATAACTTTAGACCAAGAACAGATATTGAGTTACAAAAATTAGATATGATGGATTCAACACCAGTTCCAAATTGTAAATTTAGACTAGAAAGTAAAGAGAGAGATTGGGTTGTAGAAGGTGTAACAGATGAAAATGGTATATATGTATTTAAAGATGTACCTTATGGAGAATATACATATACAGAATTAGAAGCTCCAGAAGAATATTTAATAGATACAACACCACACGACTTTACACATGATAGTCATGGAACAAAGATAGTAGTTTATGATGAAAGAGCAATAGATGTAGATACAGGAGATATTGCAGTTATTGCAATAGTATGTATTGCATTAGTAAGTATTGCTGGAATAGTTTTCTTAGTAATAAGAAAAAAGAAAGCAAATTCTAAAAAATAAACAATAAATACAAATAAACTCAAAAGGTAATTCCTTTTGGGTTTATTTTTTGTCTTGAATTTGATATAATATCACTGGAGGAAATCATGGATAAAATAGCAATAATTTCAGATGTACATGGAAATATAACAGCGCTTAATGAAGTGTTTAAG
>CANRAK010000093.1 GCA_947628575.1 uncultured Clostridia bacterium
GGTATTCCCATAGTAGCTATAGCTAATATAAATGTATACACTTGATATCCTGAACCATAGTAGCTATTTCCTATATCTGCAAACTGTGGGAAGTTAGTCTGAATTATTCTATATAAAAATCCTAATAACTTTATTAATATTTGAGAGCCCATTATAACAAATACGCCCTTCATAAAAGATTGCTTTTTAATAGCCAAATTTTATTCCTCCTTAAATATTTTTGCCATATTAAAATCTATGTAATTTAATCTATAAAATGAATTTTATGTTTTTATTTACATTATTTTTTATAGTTTTACTTTCAAATCTATGCAATATTCTAACACACTTTTTTATTTCTATCAATAAATAACCTTTTTTAGAAAAAGCAAAACAATATTTTCAAATCACTTATATTATATATTGAATTTTCTACTTTTTCCACAAAATATTGATTTTTTTTACATTTTGTACTATAATTCTTGCTATGAAGGAATTTAAAATACATAATATATCTAATAATGAAAAATTAGTATATTATATTAAAAATACTTTTCCTAATTTACCTACTGCTACTTTATATAAAGCGATACGAAATAAAGATATAAAGGTAAATGGAAAAAGAATAACAGACATAAATTACATATTATCTGAAAATGATATATTACAAATATATATTGATGATTATTTGCTTTATGGATTTCCAAAAGAGTGTTATATAGCTTATGAAGATGATAATATTCTAGTTGCATATAAGCCACAAGGTGTACTGTCTAATAATGAGGACAGTAATATAGATGAGCCTACATTTGAAAACTATATAAAATTAAAAAAAGGCGAAAATATTAAAATATGTCACAGATTAGATAGAAATACAGCAGGATTATTAATATTTACTAAAAATACACAGGCATATAACCAAATGCTTGATGCTTTTAAAAATGGCTATATTACAAAAAAATATATTGCTTATGTATCTGGTACAAATTTTGAATATAAAAGCAAAAGGTACGAAAAATATATTTTAAAAGATAAAAGTACAGGATATTCTAAAATTTATGATAACTATACTAACGGTGCTCAAAAAATAGTTACCGATATATTTGTAGAGAACACTTTTAAAAAGGAAGATTACTCTATTTTAAGAGTTTTAATACATACAGGTAAGACTCATCAGATAAGAGCACAGCTTGCTAGTATATCTCACCCAATAATTGGTGATTCAAAGTATGGAAAAAACGATGTAAACAGGAAATTTAAAAAATATAAACAACTATTATTTGCTGTAAGATATAGTTTTAATTTTCCAAATAATAGCATTTTATACTATTTAAATACTACTGATATTAAGTTAGAAGATAAATTTTATAAAAATAAAGTCTAGAAAGGTAATATATATGAAAAATGCTTCAAATAACTTTCAATTAGTAAAATACAAAAAACACAATGTAACTTTTGCTGAAATGGTAATAGTATTTACAGTCACAGCTATATTAGGATATATAATTGAAACAGGATATGTTTTTCTTAGTGTTGGAAAAATTGTAAAAAGAGGAATGTTTCTTGGTCCATATTGTCCAATATATGGTTTTGGTGCACTTATACTTTACTACTGCTTTTATGATGTAAAAGCAAATAAAAAGAATATACCATTAATTTTCTTATTTGCCTCTTTAATTTTAGGCTCATTTGAACTTTTATGTGGTCTATTCTTTAAGTATGTAATGAATATGGAGATGTGGAATTACTCTGGTAAATTTTTAAACATATTAAATTATACAACCGTACCTATACTAATAGGCTGGGGAATACTTGGTACAATCTATGTGTTTTTTGTACATCCTTTACTACTAAAGCTAGTAAGGATATTCCCTACAAAATTCATGAATAAATTAGCTATAATAATAACTTGTATTTTTATAGTAGATTGGCTAATATCTACAAAAAGAATAAATATTAATCCACAAATTCTAGATGATTTAGTTAATCCGCAAAATGTTCAAAGTACAGCTGTTATACAATAATATTGAATATTAATACACCTCATTTAATATACTTTAATGAGGTGATTTTTTATGATTAATGTTGCAATAGTTGGTGCAACTGGAGTTGTAGGAGAAACTTTTTTAAGAGTACTAGAAGAAAAAAATCTTGATATAGATAATTATGTGCTAATGGCGTCTAAAAAATCTAAAGGGAAAAAAGTTAAATTTATGAATAAAGACTATATTGTAGAAGAACTAACTGAGGATAGTTTTTCAAATAACAGATTTAATTATGCACTATTTTCTGCTGGAGCTTCAACTGCTCAAAAATATGCAAGAATTGCTGCTCAAAACGGTTGTATAGTAATAGATAACAGTTCTTGCTTTAGAATGGATAAATCTGTTCCATTAATTGTTCCACAAGTTAATATGGAAGATGCTTATGAGCATTTAAATATAATATCTAATCCAAACTGCTCTACTATTCAAGCTGTTGTACCTTTAAAAGTATTAGATGATAAATATAGATTAAAAAGAGTTATTTACTCTACTTATCAAGCAGTTTCAGGAGCTGGAAAAAAAGGAATTGACGATTTAGATAATAATACTGCATGTAAATTTCCTTACCCTATTGTAGATAATTGTCTGCCACATATAGATGTATTTCTAGATAACGGTTACACAAAAGAAGAAATGAAAATGATAGAAGAAACTAGAAAAATACTAAAACGTCCTAAACTCCCTATAACTGCTACTTGTGTTAGAGTGCCTGTTCACAATTGTCATTGTGAAAGTATAACTGTAGAATTAGAATATGATTTTAAAATTGACGATATAAAAAAACTTCTTAATAACTCAAATGGTATAATTGTATTAGATGATCCTAATAGACAAATATATCCAATTAATACTTTCGTTTCAGGAACAGATGAAGTGTACATTGGTAGAATTCGTAGAGATTATAGTGTTGAAAATGGTATTAATTTCTGGTGTGTAGCAGATAACATACGAAAAGGTGCAGCATCAAATGCAGTAGAAATATTAGAAAATCTATTAGCGAAAAAATAAGACTTAGAACACTCTAAGTCTTAATTTTTAGTGGTGTGGCTATCTACCGCCGCCACCGCCACCTCCTCCGCCGCCTCCGCCGCCGGAAGAGAATCCTCCACCGCTACCTGAGCCGGAAGATTGTACTGACGCTATAGCACTATCTACTGATGAGCTAAATGATCTTGCAAAGTTTGTATGTGTAGATACATACATAATAGCACCGTAATTATAATAATTTTCGTCTTGTAATTCAGGATACCTAATTTTTAATTGACTAATTACTTTGTCTGCCATACCAAATGCTGTTGCATATACTAAATATTTTTCCCAAAG
>CANRAK010000094.1 GCA_947628575.1 uncultured Clostridia bacterium
CCAACAATACAAATTATTTTGTCCATTTTATTCCTACTTTCTTAAAAATCTTCTTTCTATCTCATATTTAGAAATCTCATAAGCTGTTGGTCTTCCATGAGGGCATGTAAATGGATTATCTAATTTTACCATTTCATCTATTAAGCTTATCTGTTCTTGCCTATCTAGTTTCATTCTTCCTTTAACAGCTGCTTTGCACGCTAAAGTAGCTAGAAATCTAAATTCTTTTTCAGATTTTTCTGTCTTACTTGCACCCATCATTTCTTCAATTATATCTTTGAACATAGACTTATACTCTATATCATATCCAATATTTGGTACACCAGAAATTTTAATAGTATTATCTCCAAATTCCTCTAGTATAAATCCACTTTTCTCAAACATCTCCATATTATTTAATACAATATCCATTTCTTTAGCAGATAGTTCAACAAGTACAGGGATAAGTAATAGCTGAGATTGTCTATCTTTAGAATAATATGCCTCTTTAATTTGCTCATATAATAATCTCTCATGAGCTGCATGTTGGTCTATAATATACATTTTATCCTTTATCTGTATAACAATATATGTATCAAAAACATTCCCTATAAATTTATATAGTGTTTCTTCCTTAGGCTCAGGTATTATTGGAGTTTCTTCAAAGTATTCTGCTTCAAATTTAGGAGCTTCTTCTTTAACTTCTTCTACTTTTTCTAGTACTTCCTCTTTTACATCTCCAATTTTTGAATTTAAACTCTCAATAAGACTATTTGCACTAGGTCTTTCTACAGGCTTAGGAGCTACATTAGTATATACTTTATTTACACTAGCATCAAAATCATACTTCTTTTCCTCTTTAGGTAAGACACCGTTATTTACTAAGTCTTTAGATATTTGCTCTACTTTCTGTTCTTCTTTTACTATTGTAAACGGACTTGTTTCTCTGTTATTTTTCTCTAATGCACTTCTTACTGCATGATATACTACATCAAAAACTTTAGATTCATCTGAGAATTTTACCTCTAGTTTTGCTGGATGTACATTTACATCTATATTTGCCGGGTTCATATATATATTACATACAATAAATGGATGTTTATTGATTGCAAATTTTTGCTCACAAGCCTTATCTATTGCTGTAGATACAGTCTTATCTTTAATATATCTGTTATTAATAAAGGTAAATTGCTGTACTCTTGTAGAACGAGAAATTGAAGGTAGTCCAATCATACCAAATACTTTCATATCATTTATTTCGTAATCTATTGGAATAACTGCATCATATATTTCTTTTCCAAATATATCATAGATAATATCATGTAAATTACCTGTTCCTGAAGTTTGAATAATAGTCTTACCATTATTTATATACTTAAAGCTAATTTGTGGATTGGATAAAGCAATTCTAGTTACTACATCTTCTATATAGCCAGCTTCTGTATAATCTTTCTTTAAAAATTTAAATCTAGCAGGTACGTTATAAAAAACATCAAAAATCTCTATTCTTGTTCCTGTAACAGCTGGAGCTTCTTCTTTTGATACTATATTTCCTGCTTCTACTCTAACTTTTGTACCAACATCTTCATTAACATTTTTAGTTGTAACACACACTTTAGAAATCGCAGCTACAGATGCTAAAGCCTCACCTCTAAACCCCATAGATGTTATTCTAGCTAAATCTTCTTCTTTTCGTATTTTACTTGTAGCATGTCTTTCAAAAGCAAGTTCAATATCATCAGATTTAAAGCCTGTGCCATTATCTGTTATTTTTATATAACTAATTCCACCTTTTCTAATCTCTATACTTATTGAAGTTGCTTTAGCATCAATAGAGTTTTCCACAAGCTCTTTAACTATTGAAGCTGGTCTATCCACAACTTCCCCAGCTGCTATTTTATTTATTGTTTGTTCATCTAATAATACTATATCTCCCATAAAAATTCTCCTTAAATTCATACTAATTATACTATTTTTTTCGAAATTTTACAACTAAATATAGACTAAGCAATTTAATACTTAGTCTAATTTATCTTTTAATTTATATAATACTTCTAATGCATCTTTAGGTGTAAGTTCATCTAAGTCTATTTTTTCAAGCATATTAACTACTCCAGCCATTTTATAATTAAACATATCTACTTGTACTTCTTCAGTAGTTATCTTCTTTCTCTTTTGGTCTATTGTCTTTTTAGCTAAATCTACATTTTCTAAATATTTTAAAATTTCTTTAGCTCTAGAAATAACTGGTTTCTTTACACCTGCAAGTTTTGCAACGTATATACCATAAGATTCATCTGCTCCACCTGGTGTTATCTTTCTTAAGAATATTACCTCATCACCTTTTTCTTTTACATCTACAGAATAATTCTTAACTCCCTCAATCTTTTCTTCAAGTTCAATAAGCTCATGATAATGTGTTGCAAATAATGTCTTAGCACCTATTTTCTCTCTATCTGTAATATATTCAACTGTCGCCCATGCTATAGCCAAGCCATCATAAGTTGAAGTACCTCTACCTATCTCATCTAATACTAATAGGCTATCTTTTGTGGCATTTTCTAATATATTAGCTAATTCTTGCATTTCTACCATAAATGTAGATTGTCCCATTGCTAAATCATCTGATGCACCAATTCTAGTAAATATCCTATCTACTATAGATATCTTTGCACTATCTGCCGGTACAAAGCTTCCAAGCTGTGCCATATATGTAATTAAAGCTACTTGTCGCATATATGTAGACTTACCAGCCATATTAGGTCCTGTTATAATTAAAAATCTATCTTCGTTATTATTTAGATAAGCATCATTTGGTATAAACTGCTCATTTTTTAATGCTTTTTCTACAACTGCATGTCTACCATTTTTTATATCTATAATGCCATCTTGCGTAATTTCAGGCTTAACATAGTTATTATTTATTGCAACAGTTGCAAAAGAACATAATACATCAAGTATTGATATAATTGTTGCTGTTTTTTGTATTCTAATTACTTGTTGAGCAACTTCATCTCTTATCTTACAGAATAAGTCATACTCTATATCTACTAATTTTTCTTTAGCACCAAGTATTTTATCCTCTATTTCTTTAAGTTCTTCTGTAACGTATCTTTCTGCACCAGCTAATGTTTGCTTTCTAATATACCTATCTTCTGGCACTTGATTTTTATATGAATTAGTTACCTCAATATAATAGCCAAATACTCTATTATATCCAATTCTTAGCCACTTACCTTTTATTCCAGTTAGCTCTTTTTCTTTAGCTTCAAGTTCCATTAGCCAATCTTGTCCTTTAGAAGAAGCCTGTCTATATTCATCTACTTGTGTACTAAA
>CANRAK010000095.1 GCA_947628575.1 uncultured Clostridia bacterium
TGTTCTTCTTCGTATTTATTTTTCTTTAAATTACTAACACTAACTCTAGATGGAGTATGAGTATCCTCAATATATTTGTAGTCTTTTTCTATATTTTCTTTTACTTTACTTATTATATCATCACTACATTTAATTTTTTTGTCACAATTTAACTTATCTATATGTTCAGATATAGACATCCTATCTTTTTCAACACTTTTAGCACTTAATAATCTTTTCAAATTCTCATCTGTTATATTTTCTTTTACTTCAATTGTATTAATATCTAATGACTTATTATTATCTATATCATTATAATATTTAATAACAGGTAATAAATTTTGATAATAGCTACTATTTGATGCTATTAATGTCTCATTAAACTTGCCATTTCTATTATTTATACTTTGAGCCTTATATTGCTTTTTATAATCTTTTGTAGTAGCAAATATATATAATTTTTCTTTAGCACGTGTTAAAGCAACGTATAATAGTCTTATTTCTTCAGATTTAGTTTCTTTTTCCATAACAGATTTTATAGCTTGCTTAATTAAAGATGGATATGTAATACCTAAATCTTGATTTACAATATTAATACCAATACCATAATTATAATGGAATAAGACTTTACCTTTCCATATATCTGTTAAATTGTATCCCTTAGCAGTATCTGCAAGTATTACTATAGGAAACTCTAATCCTTTAGATTTATGAATAGTCATAATTCTTACTACATTTTCATTTTCTCCTATTATTTTTGCACTTGCACTACTTTTATCCTGTTTATCTTTAAGACTATCTATATATCTTATATATGAATTTAATGTATTAGATATATTAGAGTAAAAATTAGAAGCAAGCTCTATTAAGTAATCTAAATTTGCTTTTTTACTACTAGCATCATTTTCTAGAGCTAACTGATAGTACATATTAGTATCTTTATATATTCTAATTAATAAATCTGAAATACTATATATTTTAGAGTATTTTGTATATGTATCTATTATATTTAAAAAGCCTTTTACTTTACTATGTATTTCTTCCTCACTTTTTGCATACTCCTCATCTTCTGCTATTTGACATAGTGTATCATATATATAACTTGTACTATTATATAGTCTAATTTTAGTAATTTCATCTAATGTAAAATTACCTATTATGCTATACATTACACTTACCATATAAATATCCTGATATGGATTATCCAATATTCTTAAAAAAGATAATATTAATTTTACTTCATCACCTTCAAACAAGCTAGTTGATGTATCACAAAATACAGGAATATTATTTTCTTTTAATATACTTTCAATTACATCTGCTTTATTTTTAGTACTTCTTAAAAGTATTACAATATCTTTATATGTTGCATTTCTAAAAGATCCTTTATCTTGCACTTTCATATTACTTACAATATCTTGTATTTTATATGCAATACATTTAGCTTCAATTTGCGTTGCAGTAAGGTCTTCATCTAAAGAAAATTCATTTTCTTCTTCATCTTTAAAGTAGTCTTTTTCTGGTTCTTTTAAATCTATAATATTAAGCTGTGTAGTATATGAGCATTCTTCAGATTTTAAGAATTCTTTATTACCACATTTTAAAGCTTCATCTTCGCCATAATTACACTGACCATTTTTAGCACTCATTATTTTTTCAAATATATAATTTATACTATCAATTACCTCTTGTCTACTTCTAAAGTTTTGAGATAATATTATCTTGTTATTTTTTTCTTCATTTTGGCCGTCATCATACTTTTTATATGTATTATATTTTTCGTTAAATATATCTGGTCGCGCTTGTCTAAAAGCATATATACTCTGCTTTATATCACCAACCATAAATCTATTATCTTCACTTGATACAGCTTGTAATATTCTTTCTTGAACATAGCTTGTATCTTGATACTCATCAGTATATACTTCTTTATATCTTTGCTTAAATCTATATGCTATATCTGTTAAATTGTCTTCTTCATCTACAAGTAATTCTAAAGCATAATGCATAATATCATTAAATTCTGCAATACCTTCATTTTTCTTTTCTTCTTTAAATGCATTATCATAAGAAAGTAAAAAATTATATAAATATCTCATATATTTATATGCTATTTTATTATCCTGTAATATTTCTTTACTTCTTGCATATATCTTTTTATTAAGTTTTTCTATCACATCTTTTACTTCATTTTTTCTAATACCAGCAATTTCCTCTTTAAGCTCAATATTTGATACTTTTCCAATATTAAAAGTTTTAAATTTTATATTATTTAGATTTTCATAAAGTATATCCCAAGATGGCTCAGGTATATTAATACAGTTTTTAAGCATTGTCATTTCTTCATTTAAAATTTCAAAGCATTTAGTAAATTCATCTAAACCAATTATTTTATTTATATTGTCCTCATACTTAATTATACATAGCTTTATCTCATCAATAATATCACTGTATATATCTTTTCCAAAGTCTGTATTATATAAGTCTAAATCTGTATCAAGATTATACTTTTCTATTTGCTCATTTAACCATTTAAATGGATAAGGAAAAGCTTGAATATAATTATATATTGAAATTATATTTTCTAAAAATTCTTCATCTTTTCCATTAAATAGCTCTAATATATTATATAGTCCAAACTCATCATCACTACTAGAATATTCCTCGTATTTTTTCTCAAGTAGTTCCTCTAATACTTTAGTTTTAATTAGTATACTTTGTGATTCTTCACAAATTCGTATATTTGGGTCGATATCTAAAACATCAAAATTCTCTTTTACAAGTTTTAGGCAAAAAGCATCAATTGTTGTAATGCTAGCCCTATTTATATATATTATCTGGTTTTTTAAGTGATTTCTCTTTTTTGCATCTTTTTCTTTTTCTAAAGCTTTATATATAGCATTCAATATTTTCTCTTTAAGCTCTTGTGCTGCTGCATTAGTAAAAGTAACTACTAATATTTTATCTATATCTAAATACTCATTAACAACTTTTTGAATAATTCTTTCAACAAGTACAGCAGTTTTTCCACTACCGGCTGATGCACTTACTAGTATATTTGAATTTCTTATATCTATTGCTTGTTTTTGCTCGTTAGTCCAGTTATTTGCCATTTCTTCTCTCCCTTTTTTATATATTTTATATTTTCTTATTTCATTTTGCAAGATTAATATATTATCTTTTCTAATTTAATCTTTACTGTTTTATACTTTAATAATTTTTCGTTGATATTTATGTAATATTTTGGTATAATTATATTGGTGATTTTTT
>CANRAK010000096.1 GCA_947628575.1 uncultured Clostridia bacterium
AACCGAAAACTAATGAAGAGCCAAAACAACATAATGACCAAGATAAAGAAATTGGTATGTAATAAATATTATATATAAAAGGGAGATATGAAAATGAGAGATTTTTTCGAAAAGTTTAAAAAGCATGCTCCAATACTGTTAGTACTAGCTTTAGTTGCGTCAGTTGTGTTAGGTGGAGCTCTTACAAAATCTATAGTTGATGCTAGAGCAGTAAAAGACGGATCATTTTTGTATAGTGTGCTTTCAACATGGTTTGGAAATGTAACTAGCGTAGCATTTTTGGGAGGTATGTTTTCAGATTTCTTACTATTTTTAAAAATAACACTTTGGACATTTATAATAGTATTTGGAATATATTTCTTTGCAATGTTATCTGCTAAACCAAAGAGTGAGTATGAAGGTAAAGAAAATGGTTCTAGCCAATGGAGTAGAGGATCAGAAGATTATGCACATACTTCTAATGGTAAGGAAATTTTAAATAAAAAAGAAGGATTTATTTTAAGTAGAAAACATTATTTAGGTACTGACTTGAAAAAAGTTAGTATAAATAAAAATATACTAGTTGTCGGTGGTTCTGGTTCTGGTAAAACAACATGTTATATAAAGCCTAATATAATGCAATGCTTAGGCTCATATATTATAACAGACCCTAAGGGAGAACTATATAAAGAAACATCTGAATTCTTAAAAAGAGAAGGTTATGATGTAAAAGTATTTAACTTAGTAAATCCTACATATAGTGACTTTTATAACCCACTTTCTAATATCTGCTCTGATCAAGATGTAGATACACTAGCACATATACTTGTAACAGGTGCTAATAAAGAAGGTGGCGGAGATGACCCATTCTGGGATAATACTGCTAAAATGTTAATTAGTGCAACTATATACTATGTATTATCTGTATTACCACCAGAACAGCATAATATAGGAAGTTGTTTAAATATAATTCGACAAGGTGGTGCTGATTCTTCTATATTTGAAAAACTATTTATTGATGATTTAAAACCAGAGCATCCTGGTAGAATACAATATGAGTCATTTAAAACAGCTGCTGATAGAACAATGCAAAGTATAGTAATTTCTTCTATATCTAAAATGCGTGTTTTTGATATGCCAGCTATCCAAAGAATTACATCATCAAATAGTATAGACTTTAGGTCAGTTGCTAAGAAAAAGACAGTTATTTATGTTATAACATCTGCTGCAGAAAGTACATACGATTTCGTATCAACTATGTTCTTTAGTCAAATGTTTGCAATACTATATAAACAAGCAGACGATTATGGCTCAAGACTTCCAAATCAAGTATATTTCTTACTTGATGAGTTTGCTAATATTGGTCAAATACCAGACTTCCAGAAAAAGTTAAGTACAACAAGAAGCTTAGGAATAAGTATCTCTATAATTGTACAGTCATTAGACCAGTTAGAGTCATTATATAAAGAGTCTTATGAAAATATATTAGGTAACTGTGATACACAGTTATTACTTGGTACAAACTCACAAAAAACAGCTGAATATTTCTCTAAGAGTTTAGGACAGACAACAATAAAAATTGAGTCAAAATCTATAAATAAAGATAAAGATGAAAATAAAAAACAAGGTGTATCTGTAAGTACACAAAGACAAGCAAGAGACTTAATGACAGTTGATGAGATAAGAAGAATGGATAATAACAAAGAAATTATAATGGTAAGAGGTCTTAAACCAATACTTGCAGAGAAAGCATGGTATTTCTTATATCATCCAAAGCGTGATATAATTGAATCAATGAAAATAAACAGCATTGAAGAAATGCCTATTCCTAAAATGGTACCATATTCATATTTTGATGTACAACAACATTTAGTTGATAGAAAAAGAAGAGCACAAGAGATTTTAAAAGCTAGATCTCAAGATGTTGCAATGGAAGATATATCTATATCTTCAAGTCCATCAAAACCTGAGACTACTACTCAAGCACAAAATGATTTAGATATAGATATTGGACCAAGCAGACCTTATGGTGTTCAAAGAAATATGGAACCAGAAATTGATACAAGTCCACTTGCAGATGGAATGGCTGCTGCTTCATTTAATGAGTTATATGAAAATAATGATAACAATCCAATAAGTAATGGTAACAAGAAGAATAGTAGTGATGATGAATTTGATTTACAAACTGAATTAGAAGCTAAATTTGATAAATTATTTGGAAAATCAAACAAGAAAAATAATGAAGAGTAATTATTTGGACTTAAGAGCAATCTTAAGTCCTTTTTATGGTTGTATTTTAATTACATATATAGTATAATTTAATTGTGTAATTGGAGGATTATATGGATAAGGTAAAGGGAATTACAATAATAATTATTGCTGTTGTTTCGGTAGTAGCAACTATATTTATTGCAAATATGTTGTTAGACACAACTAGCAAAGTTAATCAAGGAAATTTCAGAATTAGCGATGTTGTAATAAAGTCAACTGCTACTTTAACAGAAGTACAAGATAAAGAAATAGCACTTGAGAAACTATCAGATTTGACTTTTGATATATCGCAAACAAATGATGTTTCCATATTATTAGAGTCAAATTCTAAAATAAAAGATATGTATATAGATAATCTAGTTGTTACAGAACCTGCTTTAAAAGGTAATATGAATTTAGGACAATCAAATTATGAAAAATACGTTGTAGCACCGGAACTTACAAATATAGAATTACATCCAGAACAAAAAGATGGAAAATATATAATAAATTTATGTATAGATAATGATAATGTCTTAAGAGATAAAAGTGTAGATGATTCAGTAAAAGAAATACAGTATGATGCAAAGATTTTTGATATTTTAAAAGTAGATAGACAATCATTAAAATTTACCGTTTCTTTTGACTTATACATAACAGATGAAACTGGTAAAACAGTTACTACATCATTATCATTAAATATGCCAACAGAAGAAACATTTACTGAAGGAATGTCTATATTAAAGCAAGACGTTTCAAAATATATATTTACTTTTGTTAATAATTAATAAAATAAAGGTTGAAAAAGACTAGAATATATTGTATAATAATCGTATGCCAAGCGATAGAGTACTGTGAACCTTGTCAGATCCGGAAGGAAGCAGCAATAAGCAATATACTCTATGTG
>CANRAK010000097.1 GCA_947628575.1 uncultured Clostridia bacterium
TTTACTATCTAGCTTAATCGCTATGGCAATTATAATCATTGGAATTATAAAAACTAAAAGGCAGATAATAGCTAGAACGATATCTACTAATCTCTTAAAATATTTGTACATATAAAACACCTTTCATTCTTTATTTTTATTTCTTATATTTAGGCACATTTAAATTACATAAATCAAATTACGATTTCACAAAATATACATTTTGAGAAATCCTTACTTGTAAGGTTTGCAAAAAAATACAGATAAAATTCATAATACTTATATTTCTAATTCATTTTATCCGTTTACTATCTGTCTGTAAAAATATAAATATATTACACTTTTTTTATTACTTGTGCAACGTATTATAACAGTATTTCTTAACCACATATATTTATGTATACTTAGTCGTAATTTATACGTGTATTATTATATCATATTCATATACTATAGTCAACAATTTTATACATTTTTTGTGTAATTTTTATTTCTGTTTTATGTAACTTTAAAACCTACTATTACTTTTTGTTCTTATACTTTATTTTTGAGTGTTTTTTACGCATAACTATTTTTATTATTATATATATATGATATAATTAGATAGAAATTAACTGGAGGTAGATATGCAATATTTATTTTTAGATGAATCTGGGAACCTACATAAGAATAGTCCTGACAGGTATTTTGTGATTGGTGGTATTTATACAAACAATTACGCAGATATTAAAAAGTCTTATGTAGAAATAAATAGAGAATTAAAAGAACGTTTAAATATGGATATTGAAACAGAGCTAAAAGCTGCATATTTAAATATGGATGAGAAAATGGATATAGTTATTAAACTACAAAAAATGGATGGTATGTATATTGTAGGTATTATAGTAGATAAACAAAAAATTGGTATTGCAATAGATCAGATTCATTTGTATTATAACTATATAATACGTAAGCTTTTAGACTATCTAATTAAAATTCGTCTTATTAAGATAGAAAAAGGTCAAAATCTATACTTAAACATAGATAAAAGTTCTATGAAAATTGAAGATATTAACTCTTTAGAGATGTATCTTAAAACACACTTTAACATCGAGAAGAAGTATGGATTAAATATTGATGTTTCATACTGGGATTCAAGTAAAAATTATATGGTACAAGTTGCAGATATAATGTGCAATACTATATGGAATATATGTCAAACAAAAAATCCACATAGAATGTTTCGTTCATTAAATAAAAACAATAGACTAAGAATCCATATACTAAATAGAGGTGTATAAATAAAAAAACTACCACTAATTGTTAAAATTAATGGTAGTTTATATTTTTTACTCAAGTCCATAATAATATTTATTAAAATCTTGTTTTGCTCTTTCCATGTCAAATCCAAAATAATATATTCCATCTATCATACTATCATATCCATACTCTGTTGATGGTATTTGTACAGATTTTATATTATTTAGATATTCTTTTCTACTTTCTGCAAGTTGCATAAACATATCTTTATACATGTCCATATCCATATTAGTAGTAATATTAACAAGCACATCATCTATTATACTAGATATTTCTGATATAGGTTTATCTGCTATTTTATTAATTAAAGAAACTATAACTTGTCTTTGTCTAGACGCTCTTGAGAAGTCATTTCCTACAGTTCTATTTCTAGAGTGTATTAAAGCTTGTTTTCCATTTAAAAGTACTTTACCTGCTCCGGCGATTTTTTCATCTGCTTTTAAAGACTTATTAATATAATCTACTTCTTCTTGTGTTAATTCTACTTCTACTCCATTAACTCTATCTATACAATTTACAAGTCCAGAAAAGTCAATAGTCATATACTGTCTTAAGTCTAGTCCAAAGTTTGTATTTATAGTTTTAATACTAAGTTGTTCTTGTCCATAAGCATACGCATGATTTATTTTTGTCATTCCATAGCCTGGGACATCTACATACGTATCTCTTGGTATACTAATTAAGTTTACAGACTTATTTAGATTATTAATAACTACAATTATTATAGTATCTGATCTACCAGAGTAGCTATTGTTTTCATCACGTGAATCACTACCAAAAATAACAAACTTAGTAATATTTTCTATATTAACTTTTGGTATGTCATTATTTGCAGCTATTCCTAAGTCATCTTCATCTAATTCTTTAAATTGCATTTTATCAAACTTACTTTTTATATAAAAATGTGCAGCTAATATTCCTGCTAATATAAGAATAATTATAATAATAAATACAATAAATATTTTATTTTTAAAAATCTTCATAATCTTACCTTTCTTCTTGAATAATACGTTGATTATATCATATTTTACATAATTATTCAACCTTTTTAGTATTATTATATTTTTTCCATATTTTAAGTATCAGTATATATATACCAATTCCAAATAAAACTCCTAAGCTATCAATAAAAACATCTATTATACTACCACATCTTTGAGATATGAAAGTCTGATGTAACTCATCTGAGAGAGCATATAACATACCTATTAATTCAGATGTAATTACTTTTCTTTTACTTGTTACATTACTATCTTTTATTAAGTTATATATTAAAAAGCCACCTATTGTATATAATGTAAAATGTGCAAGCTTTCTTATATATGGATGTATAACATCTACAATAGCTGTAAGTTCATCTTGAGATATATTGTTATTAAATAATCTTATTATACTAGAAATAAATCCTGTACTTACTTTTGAAGATTCATCTCCAGACTGACTAGAAAATACAAAAACAACTATCATCCATAATATAATTAAACTAATTTTTATTATTTTTACTATCCTATTTTTTTCTTTACCCATCTTTATCACAGACATATTATACTATAATACGTCCATTTTTTCCATAAAAAAAGAGACGAATTATTTATTCGCTCTTATAACAACTACTTTAAGTATTCTATATTTTCTATTTTAAAGTTATAGTTTTCTGAACCATATAGAGTAACAGATATAATTTCCTCTTGATTAGGCAATAACTTATCTGTTGTTGCACTTTTAGATGAATATGTTTCTTTTACATCTACATGTTCTACTGTTTTTTCAGACTCATTTTTAACAATTATTGCTATTGTTACTTGATCCGTTCCAC
>CANRAK010000098.1 GCA_947628575.1 uncultured Clostridia bacterium
GCCAAGCGATAGAGTACTGTGAACCTTGTCAGATCCGGAAGGAAGCAGCAATAAGCAATATACTCTATGTGCTTGGTCTTTTTTTGAGGTGAAAACATGGGATACATAGCATTATATAGAAAATACAGACCAAATACTTTTGATAGTATAATTGGTCAAGAAAACGTAACAAAAATACTAAAAAATCAGATAAAAAATGGTAAAATATCTCATGCCTATTTGTTTAGTGGTACAAGAGGAACAGGAAAAACAAGTGCAGCTAAAGTATTTGCAAGAGCTATAAATTGTTTAAATCCTAAAGATGGTGAGCCATGTAATGAGTGTGAGGTATGTAAAGGAATACTAAATGGAAATATAACCGATGTAATTGAAATGGATGCTGCATCAAATAATAGTGTAGAAAATATACGACAAATAAGACAAGAAGTGGTATATGCTACTGTTGATGTAAAATATAGGGTATATATAATAGATGAGGTACACATGCTTACAACTAGTGCATTTAATGCGCTATTAAAAACATTAGAAGAACCACCTGAAAATGTTGTGTTTATACTTGCAACAACAGAGCAACATAAAATACCAGTAACTATCTTATCTAGATGTTTAAAATTTGAATTTAACAGATTATCTGAGGAAAATCTATATAATAGGATAAAATATGTATTAGAAAATGAAAATGTTAAATATGAAGATGAAGCATGTAGATATATAGCTACTCTTGCAGATGGAGCAGCAAGAGATGCACTTAGTATATTAGATAGATGTATATCTGAAAAAGAGGATATGCTAACTTATGAAGATGTTCAAAATATAGTTGGTGCGATAGATAAAAAAGTAATAGAGCAAGTAGTAAATAGTATAATGGACTATGATTCTTTAAAAGCAATTGAAGCTGTAGATAGTATAATTAAAAAAGGAAAAGATTTAAGACAATTTACATTTGAACTTACAAATGAATTCTTAAATAGATTAATTGAAAATAGTTCAGATGAAAATAACCAAAGATATATAAATATTATTGATAGACTATCTAGTTTAGATAATGATTTAAAATCTACTACAAGAAAAGAAATTGTATTAAAAGCATGTATTGTACAGCTATGTAATATAAAAAGTGTTAATACAGATACTCAAAATAATACACCTGTGCAGTCAAATGAGAACAACGAAATATATGCTAAAAAAATAGCAATGCTAGAAAATAAGGTAAAAGAGCTGCAAGATTATATAAAAAATAATAGTACACAAATTAGTACACAAAAAGTAGAAACTAATATACCAAAAGTTAATATAACAGCTACTACAAAGGATAGTGAGCCTATTGAAAACTTAACTGAATTTCCTAATACAGAGGAACTAAAAAAAGCACTAATTTCAGATGGAAAAATTAAGTTATATTCTGCACTAGCAGGAGCAAAAGTATATATAGATGATGTAGTTAGAATAATAACAAAAAATAACTTTGCATATAATATTTTAAAATCTGATGATAGTGTGGATAGTATTGCTTATGTATTATATCATAATTATAAAGTAAGCAAGAATATAGTAATTGAGTTAAGAGGTCAAAATGAAGAAACTATATCTAAAATAGAGAAAGTATTAAAAGATAATAATGTAGAATATACAAAATTAGATTAAACTTGAAATAAAATTAAAAGTATATTATAATAGTTTTTGTGAAAGGATGGATATAAAATGGGAAACAAATACGGTGGATTTCCAGGCGGTGGCATGGGAAATATGCAAAACATACTAAGACAGGCACAGAAAATGCAAGCAGATATGCAAAAGAAACAAGAAGAAGTTGCAGCTAAAGAAATTGAGACTTCTGCTGGTGGCGGTGCTGTAGTTGTAAAGGCAACTGGAGATAAAGTAATAAAAGAAATAATAATAAAGAAAGATGTTGTAGATCCTGATGATGTAGAAATGCTACAAGACTTAGTTTTAACTGCTGTAAATGAAGCATTAAAACAAGCTGACTCAATGATGGAACAAGAATTAGGTGGATTTAACGTTCCAGGACTTTTCTAGGTGATAATATGTACTCAGATACAGTTAATAAGTTAATAAATCAGTTTGAAAAACTACCTGGAATAGGACATAAAACAGCTGTTAGATTAGCTTTTTATATACTAGAATCACCTGCACAGGTAGCAGAAGAAATGTCAAAAGTTTTAGTAGAGGCAAAGCAAAATGTAAGGTTTTGCTCTACTTGCTTTAATTTAACTGAAAAAGACCCTTGTGATATTTGCTCAGATAAAAAAAGAGATGATTCTGTAATTTGTGTTGTTGAAAATGTTAAAGATGTTGTAGCAATGGAAAAAACACATGAATATAGAGGTATGTATCATGTATTACATGGCTCAATATCTCCTATGAATAACATATCTGCAGGAGATATAAAAATTAAAGAGTTATTGCAAAGATTAAGTGATGATAAGATAAAAGAAGTAATATTAGCTACTAATCCTACTGTTGAAGGAGAGGCTACAGCTATGTATATATCTAGACTAATAAAGCCAACAGGGATAACTGTTACACGTATAGCACATGGTATACCAGTTGGTGGAGATTTAGAGTATACAGATGAAATTACTCTTATCAAGGCATTAGAAGGAAGAAGAGAAATGTAAAATAGGTGATATGTATAAATTGTATCACCTATTTTCTATATGAAAACTACAATGTAGTTAAATATATTATTAGCATTTTATATAAACATATTCAAAGGAGAAGAAAAAATGAAAATAGGCTTTTTTGATTCTGGACTTGGTGGGCTTACTGTGCTAAAGCAAGCTTTAGATAGTGGCCTAGAAGGCGAAATATACTATCTAGGTGACACTAAAAATACTCCTTATGGTATTAAGCCAGAAGAAGATGTAAAAAAGATAGTAGAAGATAATATAGAATACTTAGTAAACATTGGTTGTAATCCAATAGTAATAGCATGTAATACTGCTACGTGCTTATGTATAAAAGAGCTAAGAGAAAAGTATAAAGATATAACATTTATTGGAACAGAGCCAGCCGTTAAAGTAGCAGCAGATGCACATTTAAATAAAAGAATATTAGTACTTGCAAC
>CANRAK010000099.1 GCA_947628575.1 uncultured Clostridia bacterium
GTGGTGAAGGGGACAGTTTGCTAAACTGTTAGGTCGTGTATGCGGCGCGAGGGTTCGAGCCCCTCACTCTCCGCCATTAATATTATGTACCAGTTTTAAACTGGTATTTTTTTTTACTAAAAATAATTTGTGAAAACTTAATTCTTGATAAAGGATTTTGTAATGTGTATAATATGTATATAAAAAAATAAAACAGGTGGTGGATAATATGAAAATTAATCAGGAAGAAATATTAGAAATAGCTGAAAAAGTAAAAAAAGGAGAGGCTTCAATAAGTGATTTAAAAGATAAACTGGGTGGTAAAAAATTAGACGAGATTTTTGATAATTTTGCACAAAATACAATGTTTGAAACTATTATAAATAATGGAAAAATACATACTATGATAGATAATGGAAATGGGCTAGATATTTTAGAAGGACTATTAAATAATAAAGTTATTGGAAACATGTCTAACTTTTATATGGTAAAGTCTAATTATATTTTAAATTTACCACAAGATCAACGAAAAAATATGGCAGAGAGTATTTCTGATGGATGGGAAGATTTATCTTTATCATTACAAAATGTATGGAGCAAAGGAATAAAAACTGAAGCATGTACAACAAAAGCAACACATAATTTACCTATGTTACAGCTAAGTATTAATTCAAAAGATTTTAAAAATCAAGAATATATACAACAAGTTTATAACCAGAAAAATATTAGTGCTAATACGTTTTTTAGTCCTGATAATAATGGCTTCTATATAAATATTTTAGGAGATAAATTATATACATATATGAGTAATGATGAATTACTTGAAAAAGGAGATAATAAAGAAAATATTTTTGAAGAAGCAGTAAAAGATAGTATTAAAGAATTACAAGATATGAGAAATTCATATTTAAAAAGTGGAATAGATATAAAAGAAGTAGATAAAAATATAGAAATAGCAAACAGTACACTAGCTAGTATTGTAGAAAAAAACAAAGATAAAAAGGTAAAAGATGAACCAGAAATTATTGAAAGGTAAATTTGTATTTTAACTTCAATTATTAATATAAACCTAATAATAATATATTATATGGATATAATATTAGTGTAAAGGAGAGAGTAATATGAAACAAGAAAAAGATAAAATAATTGAACTTACAGATATTGAGGGAAAAAAGACAAAGTATGAGATACTAGATGTTATTGTAAAAGATGATGAAGATTATGCTATTTTACTGCCTGATGGTAGTGAAGATGAAGTAGTTATTTTTAAGGTACTTCCTTCAGATGATGATGAAACAGAATATATAGAATTAGAAGATGAAGATTTAGCAGATGAAATTTTTAATGAATTTATTGAAAGAATAGATGAAGAATAGGAATTATTGACAATTTTTAGCATATATGTTATAGTAGATGAGGTAGAGGGAGTAGTTGCTCTATAATAGTGTTATATGGCGTCAGTACACGTTAGATTTTATCTAACCGCTATATAATATACTAGATAATAGTATATAACGAGACTTTACGCTAACGCGTGAAGTCTTTTTTTTCGGGTTTAGGAGGGGTTTTATGCTAAGTTTTATAATCTTAATAGTAGGTTTAGCTATGTTAGTAAAAGGTGCGGATATTTTTGTTGACGGAAGTAGTAATATTGCTAAAGCTTTTGGTATACCTAGCTTAATAATAGGACTAACTATAGTGGCATTTGGAACATCAGCACCAGAAGCAGCAGTTAGTATAACAGCAGCTTTAAAAGGAAGTAATGAAATATCAATTGGAAATGTTGTTGGTTCTAATATGTGCAATTCATTATTAATTTTAGGTATATGTGGTTTAATAAAATCTTTAAAAGCTAAAAAAGAAGTTAGAAAAAGAGATTTTCCGTACTATTTATTATCTGCATTGGTTTTATTGATTATAGTATCAGAATACTTCTTTTCAGGCCAAGAAATAGGGTATATAACAAGATATAATGGATTAATATTATTATGCTTTCTTGGTATTTATTTGGTTTCTTTGGTAAATGATATAAAAAGAAATCAAAAGAATGATAATAAAGAAGAAAAACAAAAATTTAAAATTAAAGATTTACTTGCTATAATAGTGGGAATTGTAGGCATAGTTCTTGGAGGACAGTTTGTAGTAGATAGTGCTACAGATATTGCAAAAACATTAGGTATAGCAGAAAACGTTATAGCTTTAAGTATTATAGCTATTGGAACAAGTTTACCTGAATTAGTTACTAGTGTAATAGCTACAAAAAAAGGTGAAATAGATATAGCTATAGGTAATGTAATAGGCTCAAATATATTTAATATACTATTTATATTGGGTATAACAAGTGTAATATCTCCGCTTTCTTTAAACTTTAATACTTTTATGGATATAATATTTATGTTTATATCTAGTTTAATGGTATTTATTATGCTGCATAAAAATAATAGAATAGGATGGACTAAGGGAGCAAGTATGCTAGCAATGTATGTTCTTTATATGTCATATATTTTATGTAGATAACTTGACATAATATATAATAAGTGATATACTAAATACGGTTTAATATAACGTCTGAGAGTAAAAATAATTTTGTATAGGAGGGATATGTTGAAAGGAATATTAGACAAATTAGTTATTGCTTTAGGAATTACATTTGTAATAGTACTTATTTTAACAAGTGCAATAATTTACTTAACTCTAAATGGAATAAGAGTTAATAGAAAGGAGAATATAGCTACTGAGGGTCTTAAAATAACTGGTTATGAGCAAGTGTATCACGTATTTTTTAAGCAAGAGAATTTTCTTAATATTCATAATACAACAGATAAAATGATAGGAACTTTAAAAATAACAGAAAAGAAATCTGGAAAAACTGAAGTTATGCATAAGATTAGTCCTGGAGAAAAAATGAAGATTTATTTTTTACTAGATAATTATTTTGAAAAACCAGAGTACGAAATTACTGAAATAAAATTTGTAGGAATGTATTAATATATTCCTACTTTTTTTGATATATATGTCAATAATTTTCAGAAATGTCACCCCTAAAACATTAAATTTTTTTTCAGAAATGTCACCCCTTGTTAATTTAA
>CANRAK010000100.1 GCA_947628575.1 uncultured Clostridia bacterium
GACTCATAACAATGATGCAATGGTAGCACAGAAAATAATCTATCAGTAGGATAAATTTTTACATAAGCAGATACAGCATTAATATTTTCTGCTAAATTTCTATTATTTAACATTACACCTTTTGAGTTTGAAGTGGTTCCTGAAGTAAAGAATAGTATTTTAAATTCTTCAGGATCAATTTCTATTTTTTCAAAATCGTTATTACCACTTTCTACAAGTTTTTTACCAAGCTCTACAAGATAGTTAAGTCCAACGTTTTTTCCTTCTAATTTATCATCAGACTTCATTTTTATATAGTAATTGACATCTAATTCTTTTTCCTTTAGCTTGTTTATATTTTCTTCTTTTCTAGGAGAATAAATTATAGCAGAAGCTTTAGCTCTTTTAATAATATTTTCAAGCTCATTTAATGGGAGTTCTTTATCTGTAGGAACTGCTATTCCTACACCACATAGCATAGCCATATATGATATATACCATCCATATTGTGTATCACCTATAATAATTACTCTTTTATCTTTTAAATTTAATAGATTAATTAAAGCTGTACCAAGTCCTATTACATCTTCACCAAATTCTTTATATGTATAAGTAGTATATGGTTTTTTATGTTCTACTTTTTCTAATATAACTGGTCTTTCAGGATATTCTTTAATACTACGTAAAAAGAATTCCTTTACTGTCTTATAATGTGTCATATCTTCATAAGGTGTTGTCCTATGCTTTATGTTCTTCTTTTGAACTTTCTCATAATCTATGTTTTCTAACTCTTTAAGCATATTTTCGTCTAACTTCATCTTTTTAAATTTTAATTTAGGTATTTTAATATCTCTTAAGCCCATAATTTCTTCCTCCCTTATTACAATTCATTACTATTATACACCTAAAGTCTAGATTTTTGTTTAGAATAATTGGTCAGTTTTTAAAATTTGCATAAAAAAAGCAGATAATTTTGTATTTACCTGCTTAATCTTAACTCATCACGTAGCTTCATCCATAGCTTTCCAAGTTGATTTTGACCATTTCTATTTATACCCCAACCCCAAAAACTATCTTTTGGTGAATCTTCTACTATCATATAATTTTTTGTTTCTAATAATTTCTTCTTAACATAAGGATTTTGACTAATTTTCTCTCTAAGTAAATCTTCCATAACAAGAAGTTTAATTTCATCCCAATTTTCTTGTCTTTTATCTTTATTTTCGTATGCTATTTTTTGAGCTTCATGTGCAGAATGACTGTTTTTTATTTTATCTGCAATTTCAGGAGCAGACTCAATAAAGCCTAATGCTTGATATGCTTCTTCTACTGAAGAATACAAATAACCATCATGTTCTACTTTAAAAGAGCTAAAATTATCTAAGCAATAAAATTCTCTAGGATAAAATCCTATTACTTCATCCATTTTCTCACTTAACCACTTATCTCTATACTGTTCTAATACTATCATTATATCCTCTCCTTTTTTTCTATTTACATTACAGGTGAGCATGCAGTATAAACTATTACTGCTAAAGTTATAAATATAATAACTGATATACTAATAGCTATTATTTTACTTTTCTTAGTCATTTTATTTTTAGCAAAAAATACGATTAGCCCTATTAATAATATAAGTGGTATAGCCATTATCATAAAAAAGTTAGATAATACTTTTCTATTAATTTCTTCTGTTGGTGGTTCATATATAACACCATACGCTAATTCCACACCTAAGCATTCATTACCATAAACTTTACTTAAAAGTGCTATTGCAGCTGTCATTATACCTGTCATCACTTTATTCTTTTTCATATACATCCTCCTTATATAACATATTATATGGACATTTATTTTGCCTTTTTTCCTCAAAATTCCAAGTGTGCATTGCTCCACCTAAGCATATATCCCAATTTTCACATTCTTTACACTCTTTACAACTCATTCTATTTGCATCCCTAAAATATTCAAATTTATTATTCCAAACATCTGCAAAGTTGTCATATCTTACATTACCTTGTACTAAGCTTTTAATTCTAGGAACATTTGGACATACATATATATCACCATTATATAATATACTACCTACACTTACTCCAGTTCTACAATTAAATATAGCTCTTCTAACTTCTCCCTCATATTCTAGTCCTAAAAATCCAGGGCAACCATACATTAGCTCTAATTTTCCTTTTTTATTTTTATATTTTATAAAATCTAGTAAGCGTCTTAATTCCTTTCCATCTAATAATAGTTCTTCATTTTCTTTAGCTCGTCCTATAGGGTCCATAGACATTAATCTCCATGAGTTTATCCCCATTGTACTAAACTTTTCATACATTTCTTCAAGTTCATCTATATTATCTTTATGAAAAACAGTAGTTACTTGTATATGTTTTAAAAAATTGGCTTTTTTAAGTCTTTCTATATTTTTCAATATAGTACTATATGAACCTTCTACACCTCTAAATGCATCATGCGTTTTTTCTAAACCATCTATACTTACAGATATAACTTCCATATTAGACTTTTTAAGCTTTTCTATATTTTCATCATTAAGTAATATTCCATTAGTTGTCATACCCCACCTAAATCCTAGGCTAGTAGCATACTCCATTACTTCAAATATATCTTTTCGTACTAGTGGCTCTCCTCCAGTTACATTAATTAATATAGTACTAGCATCCATACTTTCAGATATTGACTTAAAAGCATTTTTTATTTCTTCTGTTGTTAGTTCATCTTCATA
>CANRAK010000101.1 GCA_947628575.1 uncultured Clostridia bacterium
ATAGTACTAGCATCCATACTTTCAGATATTGACTTAAAAGCATTTTTTATTTCTTCTGTTGTTAGTTCATCTTCATATTTTCTTGATTGTGCACTACTTCCACAGTGTTTGCATTTAGCATTACATGACATTGTACACTCCCAAAACAGGTCTAAAAGAGGATGTTTTTCAAACTGTCTAATTTTATATTCTTTCATTAAAGTAATTAGTCCTAATTTGTATATCTTCTTTAACATTTTAAGTAACTCCTTTATATCTAAAGCTATTTTCTATACTTAATAATACAATTCTATCATATTAAAAAATTTTTAGCAATAAAAAAAAGAAGCTACATATCTTATTTGATACATAGCTTTCTTTATTGTTAATTTACTACATCAATATCTTCTTTAAATCTTTTAAAATAATCTACAAAAGACCATATTGTTGTTCCAACAGTAAATAATGCTGTAACTGTCATTAATACATTAACTGCTAATTGAATTACATTCATATCTATAGATGTCTCAATAAATGCACCCATTCCAGCACCTTTTACTAATATGAAACTTAATAATGCAAAAGTTATTGTAAGCATTTGGAATAATGTCTTAATTTTTCCACTAAGTCCAGCTGCTAAATCTTTAGAGTTATCTGAACCAAACATTCTAAGTGCATTAACAAAGAAATCTCTAAATACTACTATTGCAGTAATAATAGCTGGTATCACTCCAAGTCCTGTAAGCATTATAAATCCTGCTGAAACTAATAATTTGTCTGCAAGTGGATCCATAATTTTTCCAAATTTTGTAACAATATTAGCTTTTCTAGAAATTCTTCCATCTAAGAAATCTGTAATAGCTGCTACAAGAAAAACAACTAAGGCAGCAGTTCCTACTACTGGATAATACAAATCTGAAATTCCTTCTATTTTAGATTTTGTCATACCCCAAACTTTAACATTTGCTACTTCTTCTGTTGATACACTTTTTGTCTTTTCATTATATTTATCTAGTAGAGATTCTTCAATATTTTCAAAGTTCTCTGCTGTAACAGTTAATATTAAAATTAATATAGGTACTAATATTATCCTTAACATAGTTAGTTTATTTGGTAAGTTCATTTTCTTAAGCATATTCTATACCTCCTCTTTCACTTCTAAATTATAACAAAGTAAATTTGTATAGTCAATATTTTATAATTATTTCACATTAATTTCACTTAATTTAGCTCGACTATTGTTGCCATAGTTGCATAATCTTCTTGCTTTTGTTGTACAGCTTTTCTATATGAATAGAAATCATCTGTATTGCATCTTGTACAAATATCTGCAACATATATATTACTATCTTCAACACCTACATATTTTAGTTCATGCTTTAAAATAGTTATTAGGTCTATATGAAATGTTATATTATCTTTATCATAAGATAAGTATTCATCCTCATAGTTAAAAACTTGTGTAAATTTTTCTTTAAAGCTTTCTTCCTGACTTGTAAAGCAACATTTTCTAATTGATGGACCGATGCATACTATTAAGTCTTTAACATTACTGTTAAATTCCTCTTTCATTAAATTAATAGCATTAATATATATTTTGTTAATAACCCCTTTCCAACCAGCATGTACATTTGCAACAACATTATTTTTAGGGTCATATATTATAATTGGATTGCAATCTGCAGTAGTAATTAAAGTTGCTATATTTTTTGTATTAGTAATATATCCATCTACTTCTTCCTTATTTTGCTTTTCAAAACTATACTCATTCTTATTACTTTTATCTAAGATAATAACTCTATCTGTATGAGCTTGTGTACCTTTATATACATTACTAAAGCCAACAGATTTTTTTACTCTATTTAAATTTTCTAGAACATTCTCTATTTTGTCTTTTCCAAGTGTTCTAAAATTTAGGCTTTCATATTCACCTTTACTTACACCACCATGCTTTAGTGTAATACAATTTTTCACATTATACTCATTTAATATTTTAAACTGTATGTACTCTAAGTCATTATCTTTTATATGCACTATTATATCATCTTCATATTTGCCCATTTTATTCCTCCATAACTTCTATCTCTTTATTTAAGTTAAATGAATAAATATACACTTTATCTACCTTATACTTAGTTAAAGTATTTATTGCCTCTTTATATATGTCTAATTGTATCTTATATCTATTTATATAATCTATTTCATTATCTAGCTTATCTGTTTTAAAGTCTACTAGTATTACCCTTCCATCTTCCGTAACGTAAAATAGGTCTATAATACCTTGTATAATACTCTTAGATATATTATCGTTTTTTAGGATAAACTCATATTCTCTATATATCTCTTTAGCCTTCTTTAACTCTTTACCAATATTAGAATTTAAGAAGTTATATATTCTATTAACACTTATATATTTACTATCTGCTTCGCTAATAACATTTTCCAAAACTAGCTTACTTATATAGTTCTTAATATCTTGCTTACTTTCTAATATATTAAAATCTAAATTTTGTAAAATAAAATGTATAAGTAGTCCCTTTCTTACTGCTGTATATTTATTTTCTTCTCCTGCTATATATGATGGCATACTAAATGGAGTAGCTTTATTTTCTACATTTTCATTTTCATCCTCAAACTTAGATACTATCTTTTCTTGTTCTTCTTCGTATTTATTTTTCTTTAAATTACTAACACTAACTCTAGATGGAGTATGAGTATCCTCAATATATTT
>CANRAK010000102.1 GCA_947628575.1 uncultured Clostridia bacterium
AATAATCTGTATAAGTTAATGAGTCTATATTTTGACCAGTAACTTTTGCATATTCTTTAGATACAAGTCCCACTTCGTTATTTTCAAGTTGTACAATATAGTAGTTATCTATTGCACCCACAAGCTTTATTTTTGTATTTGGTTCTAATGTTTTAATAAAAGAGGAATAATCAGTTGTTGGCCTATTTCTTAAATTTACATTTGCTGTTGTAACACCATATTCTGGTGCAAAGTGTGTTATTGTAGCAGCAAATATAGTAGAAAACAATATAATAAATACTATAGTAATAAATAAAATTAAAAAGCGTTTTGAGTTATTCATTTTATTCACCTCACTAATAGTATTACCAAAATTTTCCTGTATATAATAAAAATTAGTATAAATTTCCAAAAAACAAAAAGAATAATTATAGAGGTGTAGATATGCAAACAGGATTTTGGTTAAAAAAGAATAAAATTAATAATATTTATCCATATTTATCTAAAAATATGGATTGTGATGTTATAGTAGTAGGTGGTGGAATATGTGGAGCAATTACTTCATATTTTTTAGCAAAAGATGGATTTAAAATTGCAGTATTAGAGAAAAATATAATTGGATATAAAAATACTAGTATTTCATCTGCTTGTATAACAGATTTTATAGATGACTTATATATTAGAAATATTAAAGATGGTAATGATAATTTAAAAAGGAAAATATATGATTTAAAGAAAAAAGCAAATACATTATTAGATGAGATTTTAGTAGATATTCAAAAGCAAGAATATTTAAAGAAAACAGATTACACAATTGTTAATACTAAAATGTTTCAAAAAGGAATGCTAAAAAATGAAACAAATATTAGAGGAAAACTTGGCGAAAAATCTGAATTAATAGATAATGTAGGATATATAAATAGTAACTCGAGTGTAAATGTAAAAAATGGCGCAAGAATGCTAGATGCCTATGATTTTACGTCTAAAATATTTGAGTATATATCATCATTTCCAAATGTGTATATTTTTGAAAATACAACTTTAAAAAATATAAATGCAAGCTATGATTATGTTGAAGTAACAACGCAAAATAATTTTAAAATAAAAGGAACATCTTTAATACTTACAACAGGAATAGATATTTTACCAATAGCAAATTTACCAAATATAGAAGTATATAAAAGATTTAGCTTAGTAACAAATACTAATTTAAATAAAAGGATATGTGTAAAAGTATTAAATGATATACCAATATATATTAGAAATGATGAAAAGGGTAACATGATTATATCTGGTATAGATACTAAATACATAGCAAAAATGGAAAATAACAAATATATGGAAATGCTAGAAAAAGAAAATGCTAGAAAGCTAAGAAGTATAATAACTAAGCTTTTATTTAAAGTAGAAATGTCAAATGAAATAGGAGTATATAGTGGAAATATATATATAACAAAAGATAATATGCCTATAATAGGTGAGATAGAAGAAATACCAAATACATATATAAATTTAGGAGTGGGTAGTTCGTCAATAGCTCAAATGCTTGTAGGAGCGGATATATTAAGGGATGCAATAAAAGGATACTATAAAAAAGAAATGAATTTATTTAAGATTAGAAGGTAGAAATTTATCTTATTTGGTAAAAAAATCTTTTATTTTGCAAATTCCTGTGATATAATACGCACAGGAAGGAAGATGGTATATGATGAACAAGCTAAGAGTAGTTTATGGAAAATCAAAAGATGCAATGTATATATCTCAAGAAGACACAGTAAAAATAATAAATGAAGCATTTCTAAAAGCTCAAATTCCAATAGTACTATCAGAAAGTACAAATATGGTAGAAATTATGTTTGCTCATCCACTTACTGATGGATATGAAAGTACAGGTGAGATTTTTGAAATTAATCTTACTGAAGAAGTAGATACGCGTTATTTAGTAAGAGAGGTAAATAGAACTCTTCCTGCAGGTTTCATTATTATGTCTGCAGAATATGTATCTTCAAATGAGGAAAGTATAAATTTAAGAGTATATGCAGCAGAATATGTAATAAGCTTAGACTATAGAGAAAAATTTAAAGATAAGTCTTTAAGAGAAAAGGATGAAATAAGAGCATATTACAGAAAAAAGATGGAGATGTATTTATCTCAGTCACAAATTTTAGTAGTTAAAAAGAGCTATGATAGAATGGAAAGACTAGACATTAAGCCACAAATAGAGAAGTATACATTTAATATAGATGATAGTGTTGATGTAATACTTTCTGCAGGACCAAGATCTAATATATCACCAGCAATTTTAATGGATGGTTATATGGAATATATAAATGAAGTTGTTCCATATGATGTAAAACGTTCAAAAATATTATATAACTAATTAAACCGTTTCGTTGAAATAATATTGTAATTAAAATGATAAGTATTATTGTAAACCAATTGTTGACATTGATATTTTAATATGCGATAATTAAGGTAACATTCAAGGAAGGCGGTGTAGAATATGCAAATAACAGACGTAAGAGTTAGAAAAGTAACTTCTCAAAACAGAATGAAAGCTATTGCGTCAATAACAATTGATGATGTATTTGTAATACATGATATTAAAGTTATTGAAAGCGATAAAGGTTTATTTATTGCTATGCCTAGCAGAAAAACTCCAAACGGAGAATTCAAAGATATTGCTCATCCTA
>CANRAK010000103.1 GCA_947628575.1 uncultured Clostridia bacterium
CAGCTCACCAGTTTTAGTTTTTAATTTTTCAGATACATTTTTATATGCCTCTTGCTGTTGCGGTGAAAGTTGTCTACCTTTATTATCTGTCTGAGATATGCTACTTATCGAAAATTTACTATTTTGTGAATTATTGACATAATTTTGTTCCGATGGTATAATATTATTAATAGAAGAAGCAGATGAACGATTTAGGCTTGTTCCTAATATATCATTTGCTTCTTTTATTTTATTTATTTCATAAAAATGCTTATTTCCTTTACCATCAACACCTATATTTATAGTCCCCTCGAAAGTCTTACCACTTATTTCAAAATTAAATTTATAATATTCCCAACTACTATATTTACTATTAGTTTTGTTTGGCAATGCAATACTTTCTTTTTGTGCTATAGATAAAACATTCTTTAATTCGGGAGTTAATTGCATTTTTTTATCAAAATTTTGTTGTTTCTTTCCTGGATTAGTATATTTATTTATACTTTTTTTATCAATTACCGCCATATCTGTATTTGACAAAGAAGTTTCTCCTAACAAATAATCCTGCATATACATTTTTGCAATTTTATTATAATCTTTTGGAGCTATTCCTTCAAATATATCTTGGTCAGTATCTACTTTTATATATTTATTTCCATTTTCATCTACTTGAACACTATATTTTGTATTTGAATTTGTATTATTAAACTCGCTATTAAATGCTTTTCTAAATTTATTTTCAACATCTTTCCAGTACAAGTATTCGCTATTAAATCCTATTGTTCTTGAAAAATTATTTAATTTACTTACTATCCAATCATATACTTTCTGTGCAACACTTCTATTTTGATTAACTAAACTATCTATAAATTCTTGATTACCTAGTTTCTCTCCTAGTACATCTGCAACTACTTCCTGGTTTATTAAAGTTTCAAATTCTTGAGAATTTTTATCATATACTTTTGAATACATATTTTCTAAATTAGCTCTTGCTTTATCATATTCATTTAAGCCTTTAGTATAATCTAAAACTAAATTACTTAAAGAATCGTATACATCTGTACCTTCCATATCGTGAGTTAATTCATGTACCATAACACTTTGCAAAGCTTTATTTGAATCTGCATTTGGGTTTATTATTACATCTCTTGTTCCATCATTATTAAGTCTCCAAATAGCATTTTGATTCTTATTTTCAAATATAGCATCGTCATATCTAACATTTAAGCCTCTTTTATTCGCCACATTATATATTGACCTTACTGTTGCATTATTAGTGTCTATTTTGTATTTTTTTGCGCTTTCTTCATAACTTAAATTACTTGTGTTTTGTATAGATGCATTTTGATTATTATATGATGCATTATTTACAATATTTGCATTTGCCTCTTTAACAGTATTTACCCAATCTTGCACTGTAAAAGGTACATAATTTTTTCCTTGTCTATTTAAATTAGCTTTGTTGTTAGGTTTCATATCCATCCATGTTTTATATGCATACATTTCAGTTTCTTCAGAAGTTACATTATTACCTATTTGTTCAGCTACTTTAAGCCATTGCTCTTTGGTTCTTCTATTTTGTTTATTACTTGGTACAAGTTCCATAGCATTACTAATAATTTCACTATTTAAATTAGCATTCTTATATTTATTATAGTTTTCTTTTATAGAAGTCTCTTTAGATGTAGGAGATACATTAATTACTTGATTTTTACTTTGTATAATATTATCTTGATTAATTTTAGTAAGTACTTCATCAATTGTATCTAATTCTACATTTAAATTAATTAATGATTTTTTTGTCATATTTGGTAATGCTTTTGAAAGTGCATTTTTAGTTTCTTTATCTAATAATTCTATATTATTTAATTTTTCATTAATATCACTTCTTACTGAATTAATTCCTTTACTATTTATTTTATTAACTATTTTTGCTGTAGTACCTGTAGCAGAATTTAATATCATAGAAGATAAGGCCCCATTTATGCCAGCTTCATTCATCCTAGCAGGCATATTGCTCCAATCACTCTCGCCAGTAAATAATTGATTTGTTGCCTCTTGTGCAGGTTCCATTACAGATTCTTGTACATAATTATTTGCACTGTCCACTAAATACATTTTAATAGCATTTTTTATTTGATTTTTAGTTTCTGCTTTTGCTATTCCTTTAGTTGCTTTTGAAAATATATTTAAATTAATTCCTTCTGATGTGCTTTCTAATCCTGCTAATGTTGTTCCATATAGTAAAGCTGCATTATCTGATAATCCTAGTTCTTTTCCTTGATTTGCATATGAATTTACTGCACTTAAAAAGAAACCAGCTGTTCCAGCTACTGGACTTGCTAAAGATAATGCTCCTGATACTCCATTCGAACCAATGCTAGGAGCTAATTCAGCTACTTTTCTTAAGACACTGTTTTCTGTATTTTCTACATTTTTCTGTGATTTTTCTTCTAATTCTTTTAATTGCTTGTCCCTTTTATTTATACTTTCTTCAGACATCAAGCTATCGACATCATTATTACCTTTATATTTTTTTCCATATAAAGATTCAAATTTTTCTTCTCCACCAATTTCTGCAATTTTATTTTCTTTTTCA